>JAIFLS010000114.1 GCA_020048935.1 bacterium
GCATCAGGTGGACGTTGAGCGGGATTCGAACATGACGGCGGGCCATGCCGACCACCGCCGGTCCCATGCTGATATTGGGCACGAAATGGCCATCCATGATATCCAGGTGCAGTTCATCCGCGCCAGCCTGCTCGGCCTGTATCGCGCCGTCCGCCAGATAACCCGGATCGGCCGCCAGCAAAGATGGAAGTATCTTGAAAGTCATAAGCGGGAGACTATGCCAGAAACTCGCCCACGATGCAAACATTTGTCACCACACGGCACACCCACACAAATAAGATTGTCGAACGGATGAGAATATGCGAAAAAATGCGCGTATTCAAAACCGTTAACGGGAGATGCGGAATGAAGAACTTCAACCACTGGATCGACAGGGGCGGTCGGGTTCCGGCTCTGAAAAACATGATACAAACCAGTGCCCCGGGCAGCCTCATGATCACCGGCGAGCATGCCGTCCTGCACGGTGCGCACGCGTTGGTTGGTGCCGTTGATGCACGGGTCCGGGTCACGCTGGAGCCGCGCCTCGACCGGACCGTCGTGATCCGTTCCTCCCTGGGAACGCGACACATGCCGCTGGCTGCAGCGGACCTCTCGCCGCCGTTCCAGTTCGTCGGTCATGCTATCGCGATGCTGGCCGACATCTGTCCATCGGGCTTCGCGCTGGACATCCGGGCCGATATGCGGGCCGACACCGGCCTCGGATCCTCTGCCGCGGTCACCGTGGCCGCACTGGCCGCGCTGCACGTTTTCTGCCATCATGCCCCCCCGTCCTCCCCTGCCGACCTGCATCGCCAGGCGCTCGATATCGTGCGCCGCGTACAGGGGGCCGCCTCCGGTGCGGACCTGGCCGCCGCCGTCTGGGGTGGCGTGCTGCTCTACCGGCAGACCCCCGAGGTCATCCGCCACCACGGCCACTTTCCACCGGTTACCCTGGCCTACGCCGGCTACAAAACCCCCACAGCCGAGGTCATCCGGCAAGTGGAAGCCCGGCGGGCATGCGCCGCCGACGGCTTCCGCGACCTTTACGCCCGAATGGACGCCTGTAGCCAAGAAGCCAGCCAGGCTTTTGCGACCAGCGACTGGCGGCACCTGGCCGATATGCTCACGAACGGCCAGCGCCTGATGGAGGAACTCGGCGTCTGCGACCCGACGCTGGCCGCCATGGTCAGCCGCTTGCGCGAGCAGCCCGGCATCGCCGCCGCCAAGATCTCCGGATCGGGCCTGGGCGACTGCGTACTGGCGATCGGGACACTTCCGGACGACTCGGCGTTCCCGTACACACGTATCCCGGTGCAATTCTCCCCACAGGGGGTCATGCTGGAATCCGTTTGTATTTTCAATTGAACTAAGGCAAGATGCCGCCATTGTTCAACTCACCAAAAGAAGGTTCCGATATGAAGACACGACTTTTGCCGCTTTTGATCACGGTCCTGCTGATGGGGCTCGCCACCGTCGGCTACGCCCAGCAGACCTTCACCCTGCGCGGTGTCCGGTCCAGCCAGGACTACGGGCCATTCACCTTCCGCCACGGGGGACTGCTGAAGCTTGAGTCCGGCGAGTTCAAGCTCAACATCCTTGCCGACGGACGTGCCTTCACGCTGGTGGACACCGAGACCGGACTGGCTTACGGCGTCTACGAGCTTGTGCTCGGGCGCATGATCGACATCGGCGATGTCCTGTTCATCATCACCACCATCAGTGCGCCACCACCTTCCATGGCAGCCCAGCCACCGGCACCCTCGTTTCTGGACGACACCGAATTCGCTGTCGAGCTGACCCTGCTGCACAAGACCGCCTATGACTGGGAGATCAACGGCGCGAGTGGCGGCGATCATGAGGTCGAACGCGGTGCCGCGGCATTGAAGGTGCGCAAAGGCATCGTGACCATGGATCTCGGACTGACGACCGATGCCGAATGGGACCATACCATCGCCGGCGATGGCGACAGCTTCGAGAACGCGGGAATGGACGATGGAACAGGCTGGTTTGCCGCCGTCGGCCTGCGGGTACCGGTGTTCAAGGAAGGTCGCTGGTCCGGCATCGTCCACGGCGAGGCCTTCTACCGTCGCGAGGAGCTATCGCTACAGTACGGCGCATGGGAAATCGAATCCATCACCACGATTACCGACACCAACGCTGTGACGAATGCCGTCGTCGTGACGGAGAACCGCCAATACAACAACTATGATGAAACCGCGACGCTGACGGAAACACTGGTGTCGATCGGCATCGAGCTTTGCTACAATGCCCCGGCCTGGTCGTGGTATGCGGGCCTGAGGGCACTACCTTGGTCCGACACATCACTCGATGCCGTTATCCGATCCGATGACAGGCGTTACGATATCACGTTCGAACGCAAGGACCCGATCATGGCGTATGGCGGCATCGGCGTGACGGTCATGGGCATCAGGACCTACATAGAAGCCGAAGGCGGCGGAGAAACCTCCGTCCGCCTCGGGCTGTCGTACGCATATTGATTCACGAGCCCGTCTACCCGCTACTTTTTCAGTAGTTTGCGCACCTTCTGTACCTTTGGGGCGACAACGGCTTGACAGTATCCAGCTTCGGGATTGTTCTCGAAGTAGCGCTGGTGATAATCCTCGGCTTCGTAGAAAACCCCGAGAGCTGAAACTTCCGTCACAATCGGCTTCGTGTACTGTATCTGCGCCTTCGCCAGTAACGCCTTGACCGCATCGCGCTGCTGATCGGAATGCACGAACACCGCCGACCTGTACTGCGTCCCTACGTCTCCTCCCTGGGCATTCAGCGAGGTGGGATCATGCACCATCAGAAATATTTCCATCAACCGGTCAAGGCTCATCCGCTTCGGATCGAACACCACCTTGGCGACTTCCGCATGCCCCGTGCGCCCCGTGCAGACAGCCTTGTAGGTCGGATTCTCGATTGACCCGCCAGTGTAGCCGACACGGACATCCGTGACGCCATCGGCAAGCCGGAAAGCCGCCTCAACACACCAGAAGCAACCCGCACCAAAGACTACTGAATCCATATCCCCCTCCTCTTTCGAATGAACGTCCATACCGAGAACACCAGAATGCGTAGCGGCAACAGCCAGTATAAGCAATCCCCTAATCATGGACAATTTGTATTTTATCATCGCCACAACTCCTTTGTTATGCTTATGATTCGGCCTGCCGTTTGAATCCTTACAGGAGTACATACATGAGTTACACACAAGCACAGGTGGCCAGGGCCATTGACCATGCCGTCCTGAAACCCGAAATGACCGCATCGGACGTACGTCGCCATGCCACCATCTGCAAGGTGCGCGGGATCGGCGCGCTTTGCGTCCGGCCTAGCGATGTCAGCCTTGCCGCCGCCGAGCTGGCCGGCAGCGACTGCCGGGTCTGCGCCGTGATCGGGTTCCCCCACGGGGCATCGCGCAGCGAGGTCAAGGCACTGGAGGCGGAACTGGCCATCGCGGACGGGGCCACTGAGCTTGACATGGTGATGAATATCGGACGGTTCCGTTCAGGCGACCACGCGGCAGTCCGCCGGGATATTGAAGCCGTGGTCACCGTCGCCCGCCAGGCAGGCGTACTCGTTAAAGTGATTCTGGAGACCTGCCTGCTGACGGCGGACGAGATCGCCAGGGCCTGCCGCCTTGCCAGGGATG
The DNA here is from genome assembly GCA_020048935.1 of bacterium. Lineage (GTDB taxonomy): Bacteria > Verrucomicrobiota > Kiritimatiellia > UBA8416 > UBA8416 > UBA8416. The sequence goes on from JAIFLS010000114.1 coordinate 3,638, forward strand.
GCGGAGCTGACTACGTCAAGACTTCGACCGGCTTCGCCGGCGGCGGGGCTACCCCCGAGGCGGTTGCCATCATGCTCGACACGGTCGGCAAGGATCTCAAGGTCAAGGCATCCGGTGGTATACGCGACTGGAAGACCGCCGTCGCCTACCTCGACCAGGGCTGCTCGCGCCTCGGGATCGGCGACTCCGAGACCGTACTGGACGGCGGGTGCTCGACAGCAAGCTACTGACCCCTTGAAAAGCGAAAGAAACCATCATGGACTATAAGCTGTTCTTCTCCACATTCCTGCTGATCTTCCTGGCCGAGCTGGGCGACAAGACGCAACTGGCGGCCATGGCCCGCACGGCCACGGCGGATTCCTCCAAATGGACCGTTTTCAGCGCGGCAGCCGCTGCGCTGGTATTGTCAACGCTGATTGCTGTCCTGATCGGCTCGGCCTTGACGCGGGTGATCCCCGAGCATGTGATCCGAATGGGGGCCGCCGTGCTTTTCATCCTTTTCGGGATCCTGCTGCTGCGCGACGGACTGAGCCGCCGTGCACAGTTCAAGGCGCCCGCCACTGCCATCACGGCCGCACCCTCCGGCTTGCTCGCCCGCGTGGTCCTAAGGGCCGCCGCCGAATTCGAACATGCCGCCGCCGCCGATTACCGCGAGCTGGCCCGGCAGGCCGCCACACCCGCCCTACAGGCGATGTTCACCAACCTGGCCTTGGCGGAAGACGCGCATTACGAACGCTTGACGCGCGCAAGGGACAGCCACGGGGAAACCCCGATCACCACCGAAGTGGTAACTAACCATCCGGAGATTGCCCTGAAACACGATGTGGCGTCCGCCACCGATCCTGTGCTGGAACACGCCATCGAACACGAGGAAGCCACCGCCGCCTTCTACGAGGCCCTTGCCGACGACACGCCGATCCCTGCCCTGCGCCGCATCTTCCTGTCGCTGGCGTCAGAAGAGCGGCAGCACGCCGCCACACTCGCCGGTGCCCGGCAAGGTTAGACTACAGACTGTAGACCGCAGACTGAAGACTTTTCCGGACGACGATTACGATGGACGATGCTTATGCTCCGCAGGCTCGCGAGGACGCTCGCCCTCCATTCGGCAATCACGCGCAGTCTCCGCATCTGGAGGGCGAGCGTCCTCGCGAGCCGCTGCCCATGGCAAAGAAAATGGCGAAGCCCTCGTCATCCGTAATCGTCGCCCGTATTCGTTCACCCATTCTGCGCACTCGTTGATTCCTGTAGCCCGCTCGCGCCGCGAGCGTGGCTCCTGCGTTGTAAGCGGACGGTGGGTTGCCATGCCCGCGGGAGATTTGCGAAATCGTACGCGTATCCCGTTGCCTCAGTTGCGGCGCAACTGGGCTACCCATCCAGATAGACCGGCATCATGCCGAGCTCTATACCCTTCCTGTCCAGTGCCAGCGACTCGCCGAATGCGCTGGTCGCGCGCGTGCCCCCCGGCGGAAGCGTGATCCGGCAGGTGCCCGCAAGGGTGTACGCCATCCACCAGGGACGCCCGTCCGGCATTTCGAAGCGGTAGAGAATGCCTTCCGTCCCGACGGGGTCAGATGCCGCCACAACCGAGCGAGCGGTGAATTCACTCGCTTGCAGTCGGGCCAGCAGCACCGCCAGCACCTGGAAGGCCGGGCGCTCACGCCAGTCGGCGGCGGAATCATCCACCAGCCCGTAACCGAACGCCGCCAGCCGCCACCAGAAGACGCGCTCGACCAGCCCCGAGCAGATCGCGATCAGTGCATAACGCAGCAGATAGGCGGCCGCCGCCTGTTCGCTGACACTCGGGTCGTTATGCCGGACACCCGGAGACACATACGGTGCCCCCACCGGTGAATAGACCCCCGTCCCCTCCAACGGCCAGTTGAATTCCGTCACGATCAGCCGGTCTCCGGCGCGACCAGCCAGTGCACGCGCCAGCGCGAATTTCTCCAGCGCGGAGAATCGGCCCTGAGGCGTCTCCGGCGATCCGCGCCGGTCGACGTACAGATGGTGCGTCAGCGCACCAAAACGCAACCCCTCCGGCAACGCATCCATGGCCGCCGGTACGTAGGCGTATTCGAAATCGATCATGGCGGGGCCGCCAATAAGAAGCGAAGGGCAGCGGGCCTGCCAGGCCGCGAAGGGTTGCATCAGCCGACGGTATTCGCCGAAATCCCAGACGCCCCACTTGACCCGGTTGATCGCATGCCCCGCCTCGACCAGATCCAACTGCGTGGCCAGGCGTTCCAGAACCCGATCGACGAACAGGCGCCATGAATCCGGCTCACGGACAGCCTGGCGATCCTGTACCAGCGCGATACTGACGGGATGCCCTAGCCTTGCCAGCTCCTCGACAACAGTCGCGGCGGCATCGGCCGCGGCCGGCCCGCGATGATGGTAGAAACGCACCATGACCGGAACCGGTCCAAGTTTCTCCAGCAGCGCAAGCTGTCGATCCACACCCTCCCCGTACGCTTCCACCGCCACGCCGATCCGCCCGCGCATCGCCACCCGCTGGCTGTACGCCTGGCGGCGAAACGCGCCATAGGCCCGCCATACCGCCGGCAGTGCCTTTATCGCGGATGCCAGCACATGCAGATTCCGTGATAGCGGATAGTGCTTTGACCGGTCACGCGAAACCATCGTCACCAGCGGCTGCGCGGACCGCTCGTCCCAGATCCAGATATCCTTTGGATCCGGATGGCACGGTGGATCACCGGGTGCCGGGAGTCGGCGCGACTCGCGGATCGGATGCCGCCAGCGGCGTGTACGGGTATGCAGCTCGAAGCGGCGCCGGTAATGCGATTCCCACTTCAGGAATTCAGCAGGAGGCGCCACCTGCCAGACCATTTCAAAGAACACGCGCCGGAAATCCGACGGCAGGGCGATACGCGAAAGATCGCGCGCTCGGTTGCGGGCCGAAAGCACGGGCCTGATGCGTCCGCGGTTGAGGTCGATGAACTGCACATGCCCCCAACGGCCCTGATCATCGCGTCGTAGCAGGATATTCTGGTTCCCGAGGTCATTGTGCTGGAAACCGCCCTCATGCATCCGCCGGACCGCCGCCGCAACCGTCTCCAGCAACGCCATCAGCGTCTCGCAATCCGGCTCTTGCCGATAGAGCGTGT
>JAIFLS010000227.1 GCA_020048935.1 bacterium
TGCTACGGGCCAATAATAACGGGGAAGGCGGCATTCTCGCGCTGATGGCGCTGGTGAGCCGTAACCCTGTCGCGAAAAGGCGGTTGTTTGTTTTCATCGGCCTGTTCGGCGCCTCCCTGCTTTACGGCGACGGCCTGATCGCCCCGGCCATATCGGTCCTCAGCGCTGTCGAGGGGCTGAACATGGGGGCGCTTGTCGTCCCGCCGCACACCATTATGCTGATCGCGCTGGTCGCGCTGGTGTTGCTGTTCGGGATGCAACGGCACGGCACCCAGACCGTCGGCAGCATCTTCGGGCCAGTCATGCTGCTCTGGTTTGCCGCGCTTGCCTCTCTGGGAATAGCCTCGATTATCCAGGCACCCGGTATCCTGGCCGCCGTGAATCCGCGCTATGCCGTCGACTTCTTCATCAATAACCGCTGGCAGGCTTTTATCACAATGGGGGCTGTCTTCCTGGCGGTCACCGGGGGAGAGACGCTCTATGCCGATCTGGGACACTTCGGTGTCGGCCCGATCCGGCGGGGCTGGTTCTGTCTCGTGATGCCGTCGCTGATGCTGAACTATGCCGGCCAGGGTGCCTGGATGCTCAACGCCTTGAATGATCCCGGCAGTGTGACTTTGGTGGGCGGAATCCCCGTCCTGAATCAGGAACTCATCAACAATCTCTTTTTCAGGAATGTCCCCAACTGGGCGATTTATCCGATGGTGGCGCTTGCCACCGCTTCGACGATTATCGCCTCGCAGGCGATCATCTCCGGTGCCTTCTCGATGACCCGCCAGGCCATTCAGCTCGGCTATTTCCCGCGCCTGTCGATTGTCCACACCTCGTCGAGACAGATCGGCCAGGTTTATCTTCCCCTTGTGAAATGGTTTATGCTGGCGGGCACGATCACGCTGGTGCTGGGGTTCGGCAGTTCCGCCAGCCTGGCCGGGGCCTACGGGATGGCGGTGTCGCTTACGATGCTGATCACCACTCTGCTGTTGCTAGCCGTGATGCGTTGCCTCTGGAAGTGGCCACTGCCGGCGGTGCTCCTGGTCGCGGTGCCGTTTCTCGCCATGGATCTGATGTTCTTTGGTTCCAACATCTTGAAAATCGGCGACGGCGGCTGGGCTCCGATCGTGATCGCGGTTTGCTTTATGGCCATCATGACCACCTGGTATCGCGGCCGCGAAATCCTGGCAAAGCGGATGGCGGACGCCGCCATCTCGATTGATCTGTTCATCCAGGACGTGATCAACACCCGGCCGCACCGGGTGCCGGGCGTGGCTGTATTCCTGACCGGACATGCCAACATCATCCCCCGCACGCTGCTGCACAACTTCAAACACAACAAGATCCTGCACCAGCAGATTGTGCTCCTGACCGTCCGGACGGAGGATGTCCCGCATATTCCAGAGCAGGAACGGATACAGACGACCGTTCTCCCGGAGGGTTTCTATCAGTTGTTAATCCGCTATGGATTCAGCGAAGACCCGGATCTGTCCTCGATCCTGAAAACCGTAAGCCTTGGCGATCTGGACCTTGACCCGATGAAGATCACGTTCTTCCTTGGACGCGAGACCCTCATCCTGGGCCGGGACCCGGCCATGCGCGCCTGGCGAAAAGGGCTGTTCGCGTATCTTTCCAGAAATGCCTGGGATGCCTCGAAGTACTTCCGGATCCCCCCCAACCGGGTCATTGAGATCGGAATCCAGATTGAGCTTTAATCCGGGCTAGAGTGCCCCGCCGACCATGAAGAAACCGACTGCGATCATGCCGTACACGGCGAGCAGAAGGAGTCCTTCCAACCAGTTCGTGCTGCCGGAGCTGACGACCCGGTTTGCGATGGCCACGCTCCCGCAGAAGAACGCCAGCTCGATCGGCAGGAAGACAATGCTCATCGGCTTCATGACCAGGCTGATCAACACCAGCAGCGGTGCGACGAAAAGGGCGATCTGGAGACTCGATCCGACGGCGATCTCGATGGCGATGTCCATCTTGTTCTTAAGGGCCATCATGACGGCCGTGCTGTGTTCGGCGGCGTTGCCCACGATGGGAATCAAGATCAGGCCGACGAACATCTTGTTGATATTCAGTGCTTCCGTCATGGGTTCGATGCTCTTCACCAGCAACTCCGACTCGAGCGCGATGAGAAGCGTGCAGAGTGCCAGGACGAAGATCGCATAGCCCTTGGTCCACTTCGTCTCGATCTCCTCGGGGTGCTCAACCCCGTAAAGGTCGGCATGGTTCCGGAAGGAGTAGACCAAGCCCAGCACGTACATGGACAAGAGTATCGCCGCCACGACGACGCTGAACCCCTCGTACTGGGTGGTGACGAGGCTTTCGGGAAGCGTGTACGTGAAGATGGCGGGCAGGGCCAGGCCGATTACCGCGAACAGCAGCATGGTCGCCGTGAACCGGCCCAGTTGCGCATCGAATTTCAATTCCTTGTGCTTCAACCCGCCCAGGAAGATGCTGAGGCCGAGCACGAACAGGATGTTGCCCAGGACGGAACCGGCCAGCGAGGCCTTGACCACGTCGAAGAGGCCGGCCTTCAGCGCGAAGAAAGCGATGATCAGTTCCGTCGCGTTGCCGAAGGTGGCGTTGAGGAAGCCGCCCACCTTGGGACCCGTGTAGACGGCGATCTCCTCCGTTGCCTCGCCGAGTAATCCAGCCAGCGGGATGATGGCCAGGCAGGCCATGAAGAAGATGGATGCGGGGCTCCACTCCAGGAAATGCCCGAGGATCGAGAGAGGGACGAAAAGGAGGAGAATGCGAAGGTATTTCATAATTTGAAAAGTCGAACGGACAAGAAATCGTACCTCCATCGGGCCGTACGGGCACACGCCCGTTGAGACCGGCCTGACGGATCGAATTCATGGGGGCGGAGAAATACCACTATCGGGCAGGGACGTCAAGATCCGCGTGAAAAAAATATATTCACAGCTCCATAAATCGTGATTGACTTTTTCATTCCACCCGCCTATATAACACCGTTTTCAATTCTGATTTCAGGGCGGTACCCACCAACGGAACCGGACCGCTCAGGGAGGAATGTTTATGGAGTTGTTCGTGCAGGCGTTAACCATCATGACACTGGGCATGGTCCTGGTGTTCCTGTTTCTTTTCGTCGTCATACAGTGCATGAATATGACCGCATTCCTGGTTCGCCGTTACGCGGTGAAGCACCCTGTCCCGCTGTCCGACGGCACCGAAACCATTGCTCTAGCCCGTTTGGCGGCGGCCATCGCCGCCGCGACCGAATACACATCCGAAAAGCATTAGAAGGAGACGCTCACATGGCCCGTGTCCATATTACCGACTTGACCCTGCGCGATGCGCACCAGTCGCTTTTCGCGACCCGCATGCTGACCGCCGATATGCTGCCTATGGCCGCCCAGCTCGACGGTGCCGGCTTCTGGTCGCTGGAAACCTGGGGCGGCGCGACTTTCGACTCCTGCATCCGCTTCCTGAACGAAGACCCGTGGGAGCGGATCCGCAAACTCAAGGCCGCCATGCCCAGGACGCCGATGCAGATGCTGCTGCGCGGGCAGAACCTGCTTGGCTACCGGCATTACGCCGACGACGTCGTGGAGGCGTTTGTGGAGCTGGCGGCGGCCAATGGGGTCGACGTGTTCCGCGTGTTCGATGCGCTCAACGATGTGCGCAACATGCAGACCTCGTTCAAGGCCGTCAAGAAGGCCGGCAAGCATGCGCAGGCCACGATCAGCTACGCGACCAGCCCCGTCCACACGCTTGAGTCCTACGTGGCCCTGGCCCGCGAGCTCAAGCAGATTGGCGCGGATTCGCTGTGTATCAAGGATATGGCCGGGCTTCTGAAACCCTACGCGGCCTACGCGCTGGTCAAGGCGCTCAAGAAAGCCGTGGACCTCCCGATCCAGATCCATTCGCACGCCACCACGGGCATGTCCGTGGCGACCCTGGTCAAGGCGGTCGAGGCTGGCGCGGACGGGATCGATACCGCCATTTCCTCCATGGCGATGGGGACCAGCCACTCGCCCACGGAAACCATGGTGGAGATCTTCGCGGGAACGGAATACGACACCGGGCTGGACATCAAGCCGCTGGTCGAGATGGCTGCGTATTTCCGGGATGTCCGCAAGAAGTATAAAGCCTTCGAATCGTCGTTCGCGGGTGCCGACACCCGTATCCTGATCGCCCAGGTCCCCGGCGGCATGCTCTCCAACCTGGAGAGCCAGCTCAAGGAGCAGAACGCCCTTGGCAAGCTTGACGCCGTGCTGGAAGAGATCTCGATTGTGCAGAAGGATTTCGGCTACCCTCCCCTGGTAACCCCCACCAGCCAGATTGTCGGCACACAGGCCGTCTTGAATGTCCTGTTCGGCCGGTACACCCAGCTTAGCAACGAATCGAAGAACCTGCTGGCTGGCAACTACGGACTGGCGCCCGCCAAGCCGAACGCGGATCTGGTCAAGCGAGTGCTGAAAGAGCTAAACATGCCAGCCATGATCACCTGCCGCCCCGCCGACCTGCTCACGAACGAGCTGGACAAGATCGAAGAGGAGCTGAAGCAGAAACTCGGCGTCTCATCGGTTGCCCGGGAGGATGTCCTGACGTACGCCATGTTCCCGCAGGTGGCCATCGGTTTCTTCAAGACCCGCCCGAACGGGCCGGTCAAGATCGAGGCTCCAGCCGCTGCCGCCTCACCGGTGGTCGCCAAAAGCGCGTCGGGCCACTTCGCGGTCACGGTGGATGGCGTCGAGCACAAGGTCAGCCGTGTCGCCGAGCCGGATGGCAGCGTGAAGCTCAGCGTGGACGGCCAGCCGTTCCACATCCGCGTCAAGCAGGTGGACTCCAAGACTCCGGATGATGCAGCCGCGCGCGTCACCACCGGGACCGTGCAAAAGGTGCCAGCCCCCATGCCGGGCACGATTATATCGCTCACGGGGACCGATGGTGATCAAGTCGATAAGGATGAGCAGATCTGCGTCATGGAGGCGCTTAAAATGCAAATGACCATCCTCAGCACACATGCGGGCCGAATCACGTACCGGATCAAGGTGGGCGACGTGGTCAAGGCTGGCGACACGATTGCGGAGATCGCGTAAGAGAAGGACCTGTCGATGCCACATGCCATAACACAATCATTAATAACATTCCTCAGCCGCCGCGGTGTTCGCCCGGTAGTTTTAACCGTCCTGACCGTCCTGGCGCTGGTGCAGTTCTTTCCGGCTTCCCCGGCACAGGCGGTTGTTGACGTCCCTCCCGCCGCCGCCGCGGGTGCCGTTGTGATGGAGTCCACGACTCCGCAGCAACCCGTCGGCGACGTGGTGTCGATGGGCGGCTGTCTCAGGAGCATTGCTCGATCGACCGGCATCTGGGACATGACCGCTGGCGGCCACTGGAAGCAGATCATCATGGTCGTCGTTGGTTTTGTCCTGCTCTATCTGGGCGTGGTCAAGGGCTTCGAGCCCTTGCTGCTTGTCCCGATCGCCTTCGGCACCATTTTCGTCAATGTACCGCTGGGCGAGATGGGTAGCGCACATGGGTTCCTGACCTTGATCTTCGAGAAGGGTATCCGGAATGAGGTATTGCCCCTGATGGTCTTCATGGGGATTGGCGCGCTGTGCGACTTCGGGCCGCTCCTGGCCTGTCCGCGCGTCGCGATCCTTGGCGCGGCCGCGCAGTTTGGCGTCTTCGGGACCTTGCTGGGCGTCGCGGCCCTGAATGCCCTGCCGTGGTTCGACTTCTCGATCAAGCAGGCCTGCTCGATTGCCATCATTGGAGGCGCGGATGGCCCGACCTCGATCATCGTGGCGTCCAAGTATGCTCCTGAAATGCTCGGGTCCATCGCGGTGGCTGCGTATTCCTACATGGCCCTGGTCCCGGTGATCCAGCCGCCGATCATGAAGCTGCTGACCACGCCGAAAGAGCGCCTGATCCGCATGCGCCAGGTGCGCGAGGTCAGCCAACTGGAAAAAATCATATTCCCGTTGCTGCTCGTGGCGCTTTGCGTCCTGCTCCTGCCGACGGCCCTGCCGCTGATGGGCTGTTTCGCTTTCGGCAATTTCATCAAGGAGTCCGCCGTTATCGAGCGCATCTCGAAAACCCTGCAGAACGAGCTGATGAACCTGGCCACGATCTTCCTGGGGCTGGGTGTCGGCATGCAGATGGCGGCGGACAAGTTCATTCAACCCGAGACGCTGGGCATTATCCTGCTGGGGCTTCTGGCCTTCTCGCTGGGCACGGCCGGCGGTGTGCTATTCGCCAAGCTGATGAATCTGATCTGGAAAGACAACCCGGTCAACCCGTTGATCGGCTCGGCGGGCGTCAGTGCCTTCCCGATGGCGGCCCGGGTCTCGAACAAGCTGGGGCTTGAAGCCGATCCGCACAATTTCCTGCTGATGCATGCACTGGGTGCCAACCTGGCCGGGCAGATCGGCTCGGTGGTCGCGGCCGGTGTCATCCTGTCCATTTTCAGCTAGCGAAATGCTTGCGATCCTGCTTCGTCTATTATCCGTGTTCCTGATGATCGGAATGGGCTGGGTTGCGCGGCAACGACAGATGATCGATGCGGATACCACGCGCAACCTCTCGCGATTGCTGACCAACTTCTTCTATCCGGCGCTGATCTTCACCAGCATGTTGCGCAACTTCGACACCGCCGGACTGGCGGCACACTGGCTGCTCCCGGCTGGCGGATTCCTGATCATGCTGACCGGGTTCGGGATCGGCCTGCTGGTTGAACGACTCGTGGTCGATCCGCACAGCCAGCAAGGCCATGCCTTCCTTTTCCAGTGCACGGTCAACAATTACTCGTTCCTGCCGATGCCACTGGCGTTGATGCTCTGGGGCGAGGCGGGGGTGGCCGGCCTGATCTTCTCGACACTGGGACCCGAGGTGGCGGTCTGGACCCTGGGGGTATACGCGCTTTCCGGTCGGCAGTTGCGCCGCGAAAGCCTACGCCATCTCGTGAATGCACCGCTGCTGACCATGGCCGCCGCGCTAGTCTTCATCCTGTTGCGTGACGGCTTGCCATCGAATGCCGTGTCTCTGCTCGCGTTGCCGGCCGTGCAGGCGACATGCGAGTCCATCATGTCCGCGCTCACACTCATCGGCGGAGCAACCATCCCGGTCGCGATGATCGTGGCGGGCAGCCGGATGGCGGGACTGCAGGGGCACCACCTTTTCAGCCGTCTCCAGATTTCCGTGGGTGTCCTGCGGCTGGTTATGATACCGGCGGCCGCCATCGTCCTGCTGCACATACTGCCACTGCCGGCAGACGTGGAGCGCATTCTCTGCCTGGTGGCGGTAATGCCGTCCGCCATCACCAGCGTTGTGCTCAGCGAGATCTACCGGGCTGACAGCGAATTCGCGGCATCCAGCGTGCTGATCACCCATTTCTTCTGCTTGCTGACCATCCCGCTATGGCTGCTGCTGCTGAACGGGTAATCGGCCGATGCAGGCTGGCATCAACTACCGTGAAGCGTATGGCGAATGGCTTGTCCTTGATTGACAATGTCCTGTATCTCGGTTTGCCAGAAACGCTCGGTGCCCCAATCCGGCGACAGGCGCGAGAATCCGCCGTCTTCCTGCTGGCGGCCGCACCATGCCAGATAATGGATCATGCGCATGAACCGCAAGGGTTCAATCAACTGCAATTCACCACGCCGGAACGGGCGGAACGTCTCATAGCCTTCGAGCAGGAGATCCAGCTCACGACCGGCATCGGCCGCACGGCCAGGCAGCAGCATCCACAGATCCTGCACGGCAGGCCCCTCGGCCATGTCGTCGAAGTCGATCAGCGCCAGGGGTTCGCCCGGGCGCCAGAGCATGTTGTTGCGATGCAGGTCGCCATGGATACGCAGGCATTCGACATCCTCGAAGAGCGGCTCGATCATATCCAGTACCTCATCGACGGCGGCTTCAAAACGGTCGTGCAGGTCGGGACGGGTGAGATGCTTGTCGAGTAGATACTGGATGTGTTCTTCGGTGGATTCGTCCGGCCGCATCACGATGCGGTCACGCGTCTGGTGACGCGATCCGACGACGTGTACGCGCCCGAGCAGGCGGCCTGTCTCGAGCCACTGCTGCTCGTCGGGCTCATCCAGCGCCCGCCCGCCGCGTTTCGGGAAGATGGCAAACGTGTTGCCGTCGTGGCATTGCAGCGGCTTGCCATCGATCCCCGGGAGCGGCACAATCACCGGCAATTCCTCTCCGGCAAGTTCGGCCAGGAAGTCCTGTTCATCCTGGAGCGCATCGGCACTCCACCGTCCGGGACGATAGAACTTGGCGACAACCCGTGTGCCGGCATCCAGCTCCAGCTCGTAGACGCGGTTGATATAACTGGTCAAGGGGCGGCATAGACCGGAACAACGTTGCCCCAGTGCCGCCTCAACCAGGTCGAGGACGTGGTCCGGCGTCAAATGCGCAAAGTCAGCCTTCGCTTTCACGGGGAGTGGTTCTTCCATATCATATACCTTCGGTTCCGGGGCAGCCATGAATCAACACCGGCGCTGAGAGTCACATCTCCCTATTCCATAGTCAAGCCAACTCCAAACTTGCGAAGCCCGCTTGCGGCTGGTAGCCTGCACGCGGTTTGATTTCAAACACAGGGTATTCGTCAAGAGCGGGAGGAATAGATGCGCATCATGCAATGCTGGGATGACGGCGATGTCGACGATATACGTCTGGTGGAGATCCTGCGCAAGCATGGGGCACGCGCGACGTTCAATATCAATCCGGGCGGGTTCAAGTCAACGCGTCGCGCGGCCCATAAATTCAAGGGCGAATATCAAGTTTACCGGCTTACGCTGGATGAGATGCCGCAGGTGTATGCAGGCTTCTGCATCGGCGGGCACACCATGACCCATCCCCTGCTGGATCAAATCGATCCGGATTGGGCATTCACGGAACTGGTCGAATGCAAGCGCTACATTGAAAAGCATTTCGGGCAAACCACCTGCGGCATGGCCTATCCCTGCGGGGCCTACAGCGATGCCGTCAAGGAACTGGTCTCCAAGGCTGGCTATCTCTATTCACGGACCACGAAGAACTCGGCCCTCGAACTCAATGTCGATGATCCCATGGCCCTGCATTCCAACTGCCACTTCCTGGCGCCCGATTTCTGGGCGAAATTCGACGCGGTGAAGGCTATGAATGGAGACTTCTACTTCTGGGGGCACACGTTCGAGCTGATGGGTGATGATGCCCGCTGGCAGAGTCTTGACGCCATGATCGGGCGTCTTTCCGACGACCCCGCCACCGAATGGATCGACGTCAGGGACCTGTTTGCCAGGTGATCCAAGGTGGCTGGCTTGTTTATAACTTCAATTCATTTCAACGCCCAACAACCAACATCCAACGCCCAACATCCAAGTAAAGACTCCCCAACTTGGGCGTTGGCACGGGCCCGGGTGGCTGGCTTGCCTATAACTTGGCCATTCTGGCACAGCTTCGGATTACGACTACGGCGACGACTGACGATTTCCCTCTCCTCGTGATCCGTAGTCGTCGCCGTAGTCGTCCAACGATCTCCAAAAGAAGTTACCAATCTGTTTTTTCACGACCCCCGGGTGGCGTGCCTATAACTTGGTCAACCGGCGACCATCTCCATCACGATCTTCTCCCACTCGAACAGGTTCTCGGGACGGTTGCCGCAAGTGCTGATGTCCTTGAGCACGATATCGCACGAACAGCCGTGCCGCTCGACCGCGGCCAGGATCCGGCCGATCTCCTTGCGCAGTTCCTTCGGATCCGTTTTGGCCACCGCCACCGCGGCCGGATTCGGCTTGACCGCCAGCACGTAGCGCTTGCCGATCACCTCGGCGGCATGATCGACATCCGCCCAGGGCGTGATGGAGATCTTCCGCAGGTTGGGAATCTTCTCGACGATGTCGATCTTCCTGTCTAGAGGCTCGCAGCAGCCATAGTAGACCAGGCCGCATTGCCCGACGGTCTCCTTCATGTAGTTGATATCGAACTCCTCGTGCATCTCCTTCGAGACAGACGCGAAGATCTGGGCGGCTCCCCTCCCCCAGATGTCCTTGCGCGTCACGGGGCCACCCTTGTAGCCAGCCGTAGGCAGGTCGCGCGTGCGGGCTGCGGTGCAATGCAGATCGTAGGTATCAGCATCGAAAAGACCGAGCGCCTCCATCTGGTCCAGGCGGCACTTCGCCGCATCCGTCAGCTTCCGCACGATCTGGTGAAGGAATTCCGGACGATCCGCCAAGTCGATCAGCAGGTTCGTCACCCCGCGGTAGCGCGCGACATCATCCCAGGTCACCACCCCGAAATACCCGGCCCCCGACAACCGCACGGGTATAACGTCGCCCAGCATGTCCGCCACCTTGTGCAGCCGCGCCAGCGATGCCGCTTCGTCGTAGGTAATGACCGGCATCCGGATCTTTTCCAGATCCGCCTCGGTGGCGAGGATATCATGGTACTCATGGGCCATGATCGACTGCTGCTCATTCCCCCTGATGGTCCTCTCCTCGACCTGCAGGCCATTGCCCGTGGAGTGAGAGATCTTGCCGATACCCAGATACGGCTGGACAACCATGTCCGCCGGCATGTGTTTCCACTTGTAGAGAATCCGGCGGAAGCGACCCTCCAGTCCCCGGCAGAAGGGGTCTGTACAGACGAGCTTGAGCTCGTCGCCGATGTCCATTTCCTCCCAGGGGATCTCATCGATCAGCACGACCGGGCGTTCCATCTCCAGATCGTTGACCTTGCGATGCAAACGCAACGCCCCGGCATTGCGATCGCTCTGCGCGATCTCGTTATAACGGCACGCCAATTCCCGCAACACATCCCTGTCGTTCAT
>JAIFLS010000228.1 GCA_020048935.1 bacterium
CTTACATGGATCCACGTCTTTTTCCGACTAGGACAAATTCGTTTCTTTCCGCCACATCAAACAACGGAAAGTCGATCGGACCGGAAGTTGGGTTTGGTTTCGTCATGGGTGAATTCCATGGCGAGCAGGTTCTGGTGATCAAGACCGCGAATGGCAACCGCTCGTTGAACTGGGATTTCCGTCCGCCTTCCAGCGGCCGATCCGAGCCGCCAAGTGAGTGGGAAGGGCTGGAGTACAGCCTGATGGTCAAGGGTGTCCGTGAGACGCTCGACAAGATAGCCGAGATCGTGCCCGGCTACGCGGGCCAGGGGTATGAGATTGCCGGATTCGGCTGGTTCCAGGGGCACAAGGACAGCGGTTCCACCAAGGAAGCGTACGAGCAGAATCTGGTCAACCTGATCAACGATCTGCGCAAGGAGTTCAACGCGCCGAAGATGCGGGCGGTGGTTGCCACGGTTGGTTTTCACGGATATCGCCTGGCTCAAGGGCCATGGAAGGGCGTCTGGGAGGCCCAGATGGCCGTTGGCGATCCCAAGCAGCATCCTGAGTTTGCCGGTACGGTGGCATCGGTGGATACCCGCGATTTCTGGCGTGAAGTGGCCGAATCGCCGCGTGGACAGGATTACCATTACAACCGCAACCCCGAGACCTATCTGCTGACCGGCGAGGCGATGGGGCGAGCGATGGTGCGTATGCTGGGCGGCGAGGCAGAGGCGATCCCGAAGTCGGACCGTGAAGCCAGGAACGCTGCCGCGATGGCCGCCGAGGCGGCAAAGCCGGTGCCGACGGAGGAGCAGGAAGCCGCTTCGCTGGCGGCTGTCAAGCCGATGCTGCTGGACGGAATGCTTGAAGCCTTCGTCACCAATCCGCGCAATCAGTCGGCATTGCAGGAAATCATCAAGGGCATAGCCAAACCGGCCAAATTGCCCGATTATCTGGAAGACATGCTGGATGATACCGTGGCGTATTTCCAGGTGGCCGGGATTGATGCGTACGACTGGAAGCCGTTTGGTGGGAACATGAAGGAGGCCACGTGGGATTACGTCGGCTTTGATTTGCCGAACAGCCCGTACAAGCAGAGTGCGGCAGCCGCTTCTGCCGGTGAGGTAGGTGAGGACCAGAATGCCGAGGAACAACCCGCTGCCAAGCCGAAGGGTGGGAAAAATGCGCCCGCTCCTCTCGAGATAACCCTGCCGTCCGGCATGGAGAACTGGTTCATGCCGGAATTCGACACGAAAAAGGCTGGATGGAAGAGTGGTCCGGCTCCCTTTAGTGTTAAGTATGATGAAATGGTGCCGACGAATTTAGCCTGGATTGCCAAGTATCCGCTCTATCCCCTGAAGCGCCCGCTTCCCAAAACAGTCGTCGAGAACGACGTCCTGTTGATGCGGGGAACGTTTGACATCCCGGCGCTCAAGGATGGCTACCGCTACCGGATCAGGGTTAACGGCAGTGTCCATGAGAATTCCGGTGAGGGCTATGCGATTTATGTCAACGGGAAATTACTGGCAGAGGTCAAGAACGGGGTGACGGGCTGGCGTAAACAAGGGTTGCGCGGCAGTCATGTATGGACCGATTTCCGTGACGAATTCAAGGGCGGCAAGGTGACGATCGCCGTGGCTAATTTCCCGATGAGCAATTGGACGCCTGGTGATAATATCCCGATAATGGCGCCGTTGAGCGTCTGGGTGGAGGAAATGAAGCTGCCCTCCCTGGGAGACTAGGCCCGGTATGCAGCACTAATGGTCGGGGTAGCGTTCGGCGATGTTATGGATCGTATCCACGCATTCGAAGAAGGTCTCGACCATCTCGGGGTCGAAGTGCTTTCCTGAACAGGTCTTGAGCTCCTCGAGGACGTCTCCCTCGTCCCACTTCTCCTTATACGACCGCTTGGAGCTCAGGGCGTCGTAGACATCGGCGAGCGCGACGAGACGGCCGAAGACCGGGATCTCGTCGCCCTTCTTGGGGCGCGGCGTGCCGTCGCTGTTCTCGTAGCCAGGGATCACCCTCGCGTCGAGGGGGGTGATGTGGCCCGGATAGCCCGTGCCGTCCCACTTCTCGTGGTGGTTCAGGGCGACCACGGCAGCGGCTTCGTCGAACTCCGAGAATTGCTCCGTGAAGAGCCGTGCGCCCATGTACGTGTGCTGCTTCATGATCTCGCGTTCAGAGTCGTCGAGCCGTGCCGGTTTTTTCAGGATCGCATCCGTGATGGCAACCTTGCCCACGTCGTGGAGCATCGCTGCCATGCGCAGGATGTCGCGGTTCTTTTCGAGAAGGTCTTGGGGCACGCCTCGCTTGCCCGCCCAGAGCTCGTAGATGGCCACGGAATAGGCGGCCACGCGGTTCACATGCGCGCCGGTCTCCTTCGGATCCCGGAGCTCCGCCATACTGATGGTGCGCAGTATCATGGCGCGCGTCATCTGGGCCCGCTCGATAGCTACCCCCGCCATGTTGGCGAAGTGCATGATGAACGGCTCGTCCTTCTTCGAGAACGCGGTGACCTTGCCCGTGCCGTTCTTGGCGTTGATGAGCTGCAGCACGCCGATGGTCTGCCCTCGGTTGGTCTTGAGGGGGAGGGTCAGCATGGACTGGGTGAGGTAACCCGAGAGGTCGTCGAACTTCCGGTTGAAGGAAAAGGGAAGCGTCGTGGACAGCTTGTACACATCGGGGATGTTCAGCATCTCGCCGGTGTTCGCCACGTAGCCGGCGATGGTCTGATTGCTGATTGGCATTGTGAAGGTCGCATAGATCAGCTTCTTGCCGGGCTGCCGCTGCTGGAGCGTGGTGTTCTGCGTGTACGTGAACTTCAGCTTGTCGTCTTCCTTCACGTAGATCGTGCCCGCGTCGGCGTTTACGAGCATCCGCGCTTCCTTCAGGATGCACTCGAGCAGCACGTCCAGATCCTTGATCTGCGTGATCTCGATGCCGAGTGACACGATCTTCACTAATTTCTGTTTCTCGGTCAGCATGTTTTAATCCTACCCCTGGTGGAGCGGCTTGTCAATTCGGCTGCGGACGCGCCCGAAAGCCATTTCGAAAGCCGTTTCCTCTTTTGCCATTGCCATTTACGGGATGCGTCTGCTACCGTCGGTACGTTTTGTGATCGCGGGGTCTGTCTTTCAGGAATCAATCTATGCAAAGTGAACTATACACTGTTCCGGCGACGGTGATCGAGTGCCAGCTTGCGGGTTATCTCGGCGTCAAGGTTGAAAAGGTTCCGGAGTCGTATAACGCCGGTTACTCGATGTACGTCGCGGCCTGGCCCCTTGTGGAGACCTATCCGGGTGCGCGCTTCCAGACCGGGCTGTTCGGCACCTGGATGTTCGCCCAGAATGACGGGCCGCTGCCCGACCGCAAGTTGTACAGCGATATCGAGGGCGGGCTGGGATGGTGGCGTGACACCCGCTTCGCGACCGAGACGCCCAAATTCATCATGGGGGGCGTGGCCCTGGACTTCGTCGCCTGGGCCAACGGACCCGGTGCCGGCAAGGGCCGTGACTGGGACAAGCCAACCGGGCTCTATGGCGTGGCGCAGCTCAGCCCCTGGGTGCTGTGGCCACCGGATGGGTTGAATCTCAAGCAGGGAACCTGTGGCGAATTGTGGGGCTATGGCTACCTGTCGCTGCCTCTGATCACGCCCAAGGCCACCACGGCGGGGCAGCCCGTGCCTACCGGCGGCAACTGCTGGACGCTGTTCCTGAACACTGGCAACTTCAAGGGCCCGGTGGCATTCTTCACCCCCTATTTTTTCTCAAGCGTGACTGCCGGGGATCCGTCGCTGGCTGGCCTGTTCCTGGATGCGCGTCCAAGCCGCCCCAATCGCCAGATCCAGATGGAAACGCAGTACATCCCCGCGGCGCATGCAACGGACAGCCGGGGTGACCGCTATGCCCGGATCGCGCCCACCTCCTTTCCCGGTGGCTTGCCGGACGAATCCGCGTTATTGCATCGGCCCACGGTCTACAACAGTAAGGCCCTCCGGGAGGGTGTCGCGGCATGGCTGGACGGCGACGGTCCTCCGGTAAGCGGTGTGCTGAACATCGAGGGCGCGACCGAGCAGGCCGTTGTCGGGGAAAGCCTGGCGTGCTGGGCCATCTTTGATTTCGGTACCCCCAGGGACGACCGTCCTCTGCTGGATTGGAAGTCCATCACGACCGGTGCAGCGCTGGATAAGGAAACCTTTGTCTACCGCTGGAACGAGGCCTTGTGCAAACCCGCCGGGCAGGGGCCGTTAGTCACGTTGCCCGAGTACTACCGGCTGGTAGGCGGCAAAGATGCGAAGCCGCGATGGGTGCCCGTGCCGCCAGCCGACGTGCCGGCGGAAACCCGCCTGGTCGAAGTCGATTTCGCGACGCGAGGACGCACGTCGAACGAGCCCTACGTCACGCCGGATTCCCCTGAAAGCTGCTGGAAAACGCCGGGACCGGTGGCGGGGCCTTTCACCGCCAGGCCGGGTGATGGTTCCACGGTGATCTATTACTGGTACCGCTTCGCCGACCAGCCAGCCCTCTTGAACGCGGACTTGTCGGACGCCGAGCGCGAGGAGTTGCAGTGCCGCGTGGAAAAAATCCACCGGCAATGGCGCAAGGACCTTGAGTACCTGCCTCCTCCGCAGACCGGTAAATTGGCGGATATCGATTCCGCCCTCATCGTGACGCCACCAAAGGGACTCGAGGCCGGATACGTCCCGATTGTGACGTGGCAGGGCATTGCTGACTAACAAGGAAGGAAATCATCATGATGCTCCAGATCGGTTCTTCAATTGTGGAGTTCCGTTCGTTCCATTGCCTGTTCTGCATGGCGATCATGCACGCTTAGTGTGCCGCAATTCATGATGGTGGCTGTCGCAAAGAGCGGGTTTCGTGATGTAGGGTGTTCGCGTAGGCTTCTGCGCCTGGAGACGGCAGGGCTGTTAAACAGGAAAGGAAATATATGAGTAAGATGACGAATCGGGAACGAGCGCTGGCGGTTTTGCGTTATCAACCCTATGACCGGATGCCGATCGTGCATTTCGGCTATTGGCACGAGACGCTGCAGAAGTGGGCGGCAGAAGGCCACATCTCCGAAGCATTGGTCAAAGCCCACGGCGACGGCAATCCGGCCGATTATGAACTGAACGCCATGCTGGGCTGGGACTTCAACTGGCAATGCATGTTCTACCCGAACTATAGTCTTAGGCCGGGCTTCGAGCGCAAGGTCATCAAGACCCTTGAGGACGGCACGCAACATGTGATGAATCACGATGGTGTGGTATTATGCCAGAAGCCGGGGGCTGGCAGTATCCCGGCGGAGATCAGCCACACACTCACCGATCGTAAAAGCTGGGACGAGCAGTACAAGTTCCGCTACACCTGGGATGAAAAGCGGGTCATGGGCGGCCGCGCGTTGGTCAATGACAAGATGGTTCCGTTCACGGAAGGTGGACTTGAATTCCTGAAGGCAGGCGAGCGCGATTATCTCTATGGACTGCACGCGGGTAGCTTGTTCGGAAATATCCGCAACATCGTCGGTGTCGAGGGCAGTAGCTACATCTATTGCGATGATGAAGTCCTTTACGACGAGATCATCAACACCAACGCCGAGCTTTGCTATCGGAACGTGAAATGCGCCCTGGAAAGTGGTGCCAAGTTCGACTTCCTACATTTCTGGGAGGACATCTGCTTCAAGAACGGGCCGCTGGTGATCCCGTCGGTATTCGACGAGAAGGTCGGTCCGCATTACAAGCGCATCACCGACCTGGCCAGTGCATATGGTCTCGATATCGTCTCGCTGGACTGCGACGGGATGATCGACTCCCTGATCCCGACATGGCTCTCGAACGGGGTCAACACCATGTTCCCGATCGAGGTCGGCACCTGGGATGCCAGCATCGCCCCGTGGCGCGCGCAATACGGCAAATCACTGCGCGGGGTCGGCGGGATGAACAAGAACGTCTTTGCCCGCGGCCGGGCGGCGGTAGATGCGGAAGTCGCCCGCCTGCGTGATCTGGTCGAACTCGGCGGTTACATTCCCTGTCCGGATCACCGGCTGCCTCCGGACGCCGAATGGGACCTGGTGAAATACTATTGCGAGAAAATGCGGAACGGGTAGACATCCGGCCACAGGGGGGATTACGAGGGAGGAAACTTATTTGTAGCCCAGTCGCGCCGCGACTGAGGCAGCGGGGATGAGCGTGCGGTTACGCAAACCAGCGTGCTTGCGCCAACCAACCGTTTGCTTACAACGCCGGAGCCGCACTCGCGGCGCGAGTGGGCTACATGAGGGAGAGCGAATTTCAATAGCGGGCGGCAATAACAGAAGGATGAACAGACTATGCAAATGCTGGAATTGAATGGCAAATGGACGTTGACGCAGGTTGGCGCGAAGTTGTCGTTGTCGGCTTCTGTGCCGGGCGACGTGATGACCGAACTGGTGCGGGCC
>JAIFLS010000153.1 GCA_020048935.1 bacterium
CAGGCCTTCGCCAGCGGGATCAGTGATGCCGGCAGGCGCTTGACGAAGGTCGGCTGCATCAGCGTCTTCTCGATCAGCTTCTCGTACACCTCATGCGTCACCATCATCCGGTCCCAGGCCGGATCCAGCGAGAGCCCCGCCGCCTCGGCTTTCACGCGCGCCTGTTCCAGAGGCAGATCGAACCAGTCCGCCCCCATGCGCTCGCGGATCAGCTCGTGATAGGTGGCCACACGCCAGGGCGGTGTCAAATCCACTGGGCGGGTTTCAGAGCCGAGCTTGAGCCCGCCGAAAACCGTCTGCGCCACATGGGTGATCATTCCCTGGATCAACGCCTGCATGCCGTTGACATCACTGTAGGCCTCATAGATCTCCAGCATGGTGAATTCGGGATTGTGCGTCCGGTCGAGCCCTTCGTTGCGGAAGTTGCGGTTCAGCTCGAAGACTTTGTCAAAGCCGCCCACCAGTAGCCGCTTGAGGTAAAGCTCGGGCGCGATCCGGAAGAACATCTCCGCATCGAGGGCGGCGTAATGCGTCTTGAACGGACGAGCCGCCGCCCCGCCCGCCTGGGGCTGCATCATCGGCGTCTCGACCTCGTAGAACCCGCGCGAGGACAGGAACTCACGGATCGCGCGGATTGCCTCGATACGCCGGTTGAACAGCAGTCGCGATTCGGGATTCGCGATCAGGTCGAGGTAGCGCTGACGATAGCGCGCCTCCGTATCCTTCAGCCCATGCCATTTCTCCGGCAGCGGCAGCAGGGCTTTAGAGAGCATGTCCCAGCGGGTGACCTTGAGGGTCGGCTCCTCGGTGCGCGTGACGAAAAGCTCGCCCTCCACCCCGATGAAATCGCCGATGTCGAGCAGCTTGAACGCCTCGAATGACGCCTCGTCCATGGCCTTCTGCTGCACGTAGATCTGGAACCGGTCCGACCCGTCGTTCAGATCGGCAAAGATGCTCTTGCCCATGTCGCGGATCGTGGTCAGGCGTCCGGCGACGCTGACAGTCTTGCCCGCCTCGAACCCGGCACGGATCTCGGCCAGCCGCCCGCTGCGGGGGAAAGCCCCTTTGCCGAAGGGCGTATAGCCCAGCTTCTCCAGTGCGTGCATATTCGCCAGCCGCTGCTCGCGGTACTCATTGCTCGTCATTTCCTCGCTCATGTCTTCTGCTCCTTAAGCTTCTTCTCAACTGCCGCCACCACTTGTTCGATCGTCAGATTCTGCATGCAATGCGCCCGCTCCGTGCAATACCCGTCGCCATAATGGGGACAGGTATGCGCCTTCCGGTCATAGACACAGGCCTCCGGGTACGACTCCGGCAGCAGCACCGTATTGAACGTGCCGGTCGGGTCGTACGGCCGGCAATATACAGGATTGGTGGGGGCAAACAAGGAAACTGTGTGATTGGCCTTGTACCAGCGTCCATTGGAAGCCTGCACCGCCCCCGCCTCGCCGGCCGCGCATTCACTGGCCGAACCCGCCATGTGATTGGCGAAACTGTCGTTGCCGACCGACACCGTGAACGCGCCCGAAGCCAAAAGATAGGCGTCAACGGCCAGACTGGTTTCCTCGATCAGGTTCGTGACCTGGCCATCCCCGAAAACCTCCCGCGAGACCCTCATGTCGTAGTCGCCATTCGGCTTGAAAGACCGGGCACCCATCACGACGACCTTGCACCGCAGGTCCGCCTTGAGGATCTGCGCCAGCCTCCGAAAATTCTCGGCGGGCCAGATCTTGCTGGATTGCGCCGATCCGACATTCAGCGCCACACTCCTGCCACCGCGCAACCCCTCGCGCTTCACGATTTTCTCGCCATCGCGAATGACATCGGCCGGGAAGGGCAGCGCAAACGATACCCGCGCATCCCGGATGCCCAGCACCGACAGCCCGCTCAGGTACGCATCGACCATATGCCCGTCGTCCGGCCGCGCCGGTAACGACTCGGCCAGCGGATGCAGCAGCCGGGCCAGCAGATACTCCCTGGCGTCGCGGCGGTGCGGGATCAATACGCGCAATCCGGGAGTCCAGGGCATGTAGATGCCGTTCTTGCCACGGCCCTTGAGATCCAGGCAAGTCCGGATGCCCTTCGAACGCACGGCAGCACGCACCGTCCGCGCCGACGCCAACCGGTGGCGGGGATCGTCCACGTAAACCGCATCGACCAGCCCGTTACGCATCACCTCGGCCAGCGGGGCCTGGACATCGGAGACCACCAGCGAGACCGTATCGAAGACCGTCCGAAGGGCATGGATCGTCGGGACGATCCAGACCAGGTCCCCCAGCCAGCCGGAATAAATGACCAGTACACTATTCTTCTTCATGATGCTTCCAGGATCGACGTTATACAGTCGAAAACGGTTTCCGGCGACAACGTCGCCATGCACTTCTTGTGGGCGCAGCCGCGTCGATAGCAGTCGCAGGCCTCGACGGTACCCACAGGTCCGCAATCGGCATTGATAGTAAGCACCCGGTTCCAGCGGCCAGCCGGTTTGTCCGGGAAACGGCGGGACGGATCGAACGGCGCGTAGCGTCCCCAGTTCGTCGGCCCGAACAGCGAGATCGTCCGGTTGCAGGCGTCCTCGCCGACGGAGCCGGCCATATGCATCGGCCCCGTATCGTTGCCAACCACGACCTGCGCCACGTTGGCGTAACGCAGGAAATGCACGTCGCGCTGCAGGTGCAGCGCGGGCGGCAGGCCGTTATCGCTGACCAGGTCGATGCATTTCGCGCCATCGATCAGCCCCTCGGCGGCAAACCGCGCCACCGTCAGGCGATCATAGTCGCCATCCGCCTTGAAGGCGGCGGCACCCGTCAACACCACCCGGTAGCCACGGGCGATGAGCAGTTGCGCCAAGGCCTGGAAATGCACCGCCGGCCAGCGTTTGGTATCGCGACTGGCGCCGATGTTGAGCACGACGACCTTGCCGGAGCGCAGGTCATGCTCCGCAATCATCCGTTCGCTCTCCTCCACGGCCTGGGCCGGCAGTTCCAGATGGAACGTATAGACCGGCTCGGCATCCACCAGGGCACGCACGAAGGCGAGCAGTTCATCCACCCGGTGCCGACCGGGCACCAGCCGTGGCAGCGATTCCGCAAACGGGGAATACAGCGCGCACATGCCCTTGCAATCCGCGCGGTGCGGCCGCAGCCGCCGGCCACGGCGACTTGTCATCAACAACCCTGCCTGATCGTTCCCGGCCAGGTCCAGCAGGGTGTCGACCTTAAACGCCGCCAGTTGACGCCGCACGTCGAGACAACCGTTATCCCCGCCGAGCACAAGCACCTCATCCGCCAGGAAACCCTTCTGCGGCAACGCCAGCGGGGCCTGCTTCTGCTTGACAACCAGCGTGATATGCATGTCCGGACAGGCCCGACGCAGCGTATGCAACGCTGGCAGCGCAAAGTAAAGGTCGCCTATCGCTTTCGGGTAAAGGATGGCCAGACGCCGCGTTTTTGATAGGTCCTGCATAGTCCGGTCAAGCTAGCATGCGCACTGAACGGCGTAAAGCGATATGTTGTGGTTTCTCCACGCCGCCGCCACAATTCATTCGCGAAAGTGACGGCGGGGCCAGACCCGCCGTGACCACGGGGAGTCCATGGTCCTGCCCAATAAAAGCCATTATTATCAATTTCCAGTTTTGCTTGCATTTATAGCGACGGGAAGCCACTCTCTCCAAGCACGGTGCATGCCGATGACGATACCCTGTCGCCGTTCCTGGTGTGTACTGGTTAGGGGCAGCGCCCAGCAACTGACAGCGCTCCGACACTGGTTGCTCCCAATGCTAATGAACGTCCAGATCCAAGTTTTAGGAGAAGGGAGACTCACAACATGTTCACGCTGATTAGTCGGCAATGCCGGCGCGCGTTGCCGTGTGTTCTCGTGGCGGTACTTGTTTCGGCAGGCACCGATGCCGCGAACACGGCGACCGACGCTGCGCTCACGCCCGCGGGGCAGAGCCTCAAGGCGGCCTACCAGGAAAGACTGTCGGCGCTGCACGCCGAGCTGCTCAAGGCCATCCCCACGGTCGATGGGCAGCAACGAGCCGCCTACGACAAGGCACACGCGGCAGAAAACGATGCGGAAGTGCGGCTGGCGGTTGCCGAGCAGGCCGAAGACGCACGGGAAGCGCTTACCGCCGCGACCGCGCACACTCTCGAGACCGTAGCGGCACTTGACCTGGCGACACGACTTGGACGTGGCGACCTGGACCACAAGCTGGCGACCTTCGTGGTGATGAAGGATGCAACCCCGCTCGGCCTGGCGCTGTTTGCCCAGCAAGGCGACGAACAGGCGGCACTGGTTGCGCAGCTTCTCGACAACGGGGAACTCATGCTGCGAATACTGACGGCCGGCGGAGCCAGGGACGGCAGGTACGGCCAGGCAATGAAGATCTACAGCGATATCCTGCAGGTATCGCAACACCCGCACCAGCCCGGAATCCTCCAGAATCTGGCACTTGGCATATGCCTGGAGATGGTTGTTCACAACCGGCAGAGTTACGGCACCTTCCTCTCCAGAGGCAGGCCGGCAGTGGATCCTGTCGAGCGCTATCTCTACTACGAGAAGGCTTACCTCGACGGTGAACTCGACCCTTCATTCAAGGATATGACCGCTTGGGAATGCCGCTGGATAGCCAGCGATCCATCGTCCAATGAGGAACTCACGTGGCTGCGCACCATGCTGCGGAACTACCGCCCGGATCTCTGCCGGGATGAAGACCCGCGTTGGTACTACACGCGGATTATCAAAACCGATGTCGCCTACCGACGCCCCCGTTGGGATACAACGGTGCCCGTCAACGAGCGAATCCAACAGGCCATCGACAAGGGCGGCATTTGTCATATTCGGGCCTGGATCGCCCTAAGCACGGCCCGTGCGTTCGGCATTCCTGCGCGACGCATGGAACAGGGCGGTGCCACCAGCCCAATCGAATCATCTACCAAGTAGCGAGGTGTCGTCATGAAGAGGATCCTGGGATCTGCCGCAATCGTTGTTGCCGTTGCGAGTGCCTGTTACGGGCATACTTGGATGAGCCAATGGACACCTGGAGGCTGGACATCCTGCCTCGGGCCGGACTGGCGGCACGGACATGTCGAGGATGATCCGCTCTGTGGCGAGGTCTTCTTGCTCGAAACGCGGGCGCGTGAAAACCCGGAGGCTTATCGGAACGTTCTGCGGGCCCAATGGATCGGGGACGTTCTCGGGGAAAAGAGAGCCGATGGCATGCGGCCAGGCAGCGGCGACTTCTGGCATTCGCTCGCCTTTCAGCAACAGCGAATCATTGCCTCCGAGGTGGAAGCCGCGGCGCCCCCGAAACCAGCGCAACGCGCCGAACTCGAGGTGACCGCGGATAGCAGAAATATCACGACGGACAAAACCGGTGCGCTTACGATTCCGGCCGCGGCCTGCATCCCGGGCGACACTGGTGCGGCCCCTCCGGTGTTCATGAACAGCCACGACGGCGGGATACAGGTTCATCTCCCGCGTCAAGGCAAGGAAACGGAGCTTTCGACCTTTACCTGCGACGTTGAGTTAGGTAAGGCCGGTGCCTACACCTTGACCGCCGAGGTCGTGACCATCCACAACGGGGTATGCGTGTCTCTATCCGTAACCGACGACACCGAGCCCCTGATGCTGGCCATGCCGTATACCGTTGGCATGTGGGCCGGCAGCGATCCCGTGAAGATCAGTTTGAGCCAGGGGC
This sequence comes from bacterium, assembly GCA_020048935.1. Lineage (GTDB taxonomy): Bacteria > Verrucomicrobiota > Kiritimatiellia > UBA8416 > UBA8416 > UBA8416. The sequence continues at coordinate 5,702 of JAIFLS010000153.1, forward strand.
GCAACACCCTGCGCTTCAAAGGCAAGAGCGGCAGCAACGGGGTGACGATCAGGAAATTCATCCTGACGCCCGTCAACACGGAGTAGACGTCACGCCGGCCCAACAGCGTGAAGCAGTAGAACATGGGCATTAGAGTCTTCACAATGCACACTCAGGTAGCTAGCGGGTGATGCTCGCCATTCTTCATTCCCTCCATGCAGGGCGCGGCTATTCCTCTTTCACACCCAGCAACTGGCGGCGCGGCTGGCTGCTGCCGGTGACGATGAACGGCCGGTCCAGGGTTAAGAAACTGCACAAAAGAGGATATGGGACATTTATGAGACATATGGACCCTACGCTGTGTAGCCAAGGCCAAACCCGTCATAAACCCATCAAACCAGTCATGCCGCGCCCGGCAGAGGACTAGGCGCTATTCGCCAGCCGCAGCGCAGCGGGTTCGCAGCCCCCGCTGTACGCTTTGGTGCGTTCTTGAGGTACAGCAGGCGCTACGAGCCTGCTGTTTTACCCAAAAGGCGGATTGACGGCCTTGCCGGTTTCATCTAGCGTTGCGGCCATGACATGCATATCACGCCATGGACTTGAAGACCTGCTGGCCCGGTTCCCCGCCTTGCACATCGGCGTCATCGGCGATTTCGCGCTGGATTGCTACTGGACGGTCGACCCCGCCGCTGAACTGCCCTCGGTCGAGACCGGCAAACCGACCCGCCCGGTACAGGAACTTCACCTGATGGGAACCGCAGATATCTTGCGCACCCAGGGCAATAAGCGAGTGTTTCAGCTCGGCTTTGCCGGGAGCGTATGCCCATGAAAGAAACGGAACACCGCGAATTCAAGAAGAGCCTCGCTGAGCTGAAGGCGGGCCTCGTTTCCATTGCCGCCATCCTGAACAAGCATGGCAGGGGCGAGTTGTGGTTCGGTATAGACAATGACGGGAAAGTGATCGGTCTCGACGCTACCGAAAAGACTCTCCGCGACGTATCGCAGTCCATTGCGGCGCATATCGAGCCGCGGATCTATCCGCAGGTCACGCAGGAAACCGTGGACGACTCCACCTGCATCAAAATCGCCTTTGAAGGTGCCGACAAACCTTATTTCGCCTATGGCCGCGCCTATATGCGCGTAGCGGACGAAGACCGCCAGCTCAGCGTCCGCGAGTTGGAGAAGATCATTGTTGATAAGAACCAGGACCGCCTGCGCTGGGATAATCAGCCGTGCAATTTATCCATTGACGACTTGGACAATGCGAAACTACAAGCGTTTGTCGAGCGCGCCGGACTGAAATGGGACACACCGGAAAACGCCATCGACAAGCTGGGTTTACTGAGGGGGCGGCCAACTCGTCAACGCCGCGAAACTGTTTTTCACTGCCGAACCCATGGAACTGCGCTGCGCCGTATTCGGAACCACCGACAGCGCCATGATCATCGACCGGCACGATATGAAGGGCGACATCCTGGAACTGATTGAAGAAGCACAGAAATACGTCCTTAAGAATATCCATATTGGCATGCGACTTGAAGGGCTGTACCGCAAGGATGTGCCGGAAATCGCCAAAGAAGCGCTACGCGAAGCCATCATCAATGCGTTTTGCCACCGCGACTACCGCGATCCGGACTACGTGCAGGTGGCTGTCTACAAGGATCGGGCCGAGATTCGCAATCCCGGCGGACTGTTCGGCGGGATTACCATTGCTGACCTCCGCAAGGGGCATGTCTCCAAGCGCCGCAATCCGCTGATCGCCGACTTATTCCGACGCATCGAGATGGTCGAGGCCTGGGGCCGTGGTATGCCGCTGATCCTCAAGTACGAGCCCGATGTGAAGTTTCGGGAAATGGCGGACATATTTATCGCCGCCTTTGACCGCCCGTCTTACAGGAGTGGCTTCGATGAGGAGCACTCCCCTGTGGCAAGAGGGACGACTGTGGGGGGAACTGTGGGTGAAAAGGTCGGTGAAGCGCAGGAAAAGAGTTCACCGAAAAGTTCACCGAAAAGTTCACCGAAAACGGAAGAACGTATCCTTGCGTTGATTGCTGGTGACAGCACAATATCCACCGAGCGTATGGGTGAACGGTTGGGTATCTCGAAGAGAGCCGTCCTGAAACAGACTCGAAAGCTTCAAGATGAAAACCGGCTGAAACGGATTGGTCCAGCCAAAGGCGGCCACTGGGAGGTGCTGAAGTGATCGCCATGGCCC
>JAIFLS010000184.1 GCA_020048935.1 bacterium
CTTCTTTCTTGATCCGGAGGGCACTCAGCCCGATCCGATCGAGGACGACATGGCCGTGTGGATTGAGACTGAAGGCGGGTTGGTGGTTTGTGCCGGATGCTGCCATGCCAGCCTCATCAATACGCTTAAATGGATTTGCGAGCAACGCCCGGGACTGCCTGTGCGGGCGGTGATCGGCGGACTGCATCTCGCCGTTGCCACTAAATCACGGATGCGCCAGACGATTGATGCGCTGCGGGCGATGGATGTTCAGCAGCTTATCCCCTTGCATTGCACGGGGGAGGCGGCGGTGGCCGAATTGCATGATGCATTAGGGAAACGGGTGGTGACAACGGGTATGAGTGGGGGAGTGTATACTTTTTAGGGGCGGGTCAATCAAGAGGGTTGGTGATTTTCAAGGGTATTTATGTGTAGCCCAGTTGCGTCGCAACTGAGGCAACGGGGATGCGGTGCGGTTACGCCAATTGCCGTGTTTATGCCAACCAACCGTTCGCTTTCAACGCGCAAGCCGCACTCGCGGCGCGAGTGGGCTACAGATAGGCAGCAATCGTTACATGCGGAAATAACAACAAAAGGAGATGAGAGAATGAGAATCGCAATACCGTTGGCGGATGGGAAATTGTGCATGCATTTCGGGCACTGCGCTCAGTTCGCGCTGCTGGATGTGGATGCGGCGTCGAAGACGATCAAGGGCACGACCAAACTGGATCCGCCGGCTCACGAGCCGGGCGTGCTGCCACGCTGGCTTAATGAGCAGGGAGCCACGGTAATCATCGCCGGCGGTATGGGACAGCGCGCACAGGCACTGTTCGCGGAGCAGGGCATCAAGGTTGTCGTGGGCGCTTTCGCCGACACGCCGGAGACGTTGGTCGCCGCCTACCTGGCGGGCAGGCATCAAGGTTGTCGTGGGCGCTTTCGCCGACACGCCGGAGACGTTGGTCGCCGCCTACCTGGCGGGCACACTCACCACCGGGCAGAATACCTGCGATCACTGAGCGGGGCTGATCTAAAGTTCCGGGAACGCCTCTGACAGTGTTTGCTGGCTTGCATGCAGCTCGCGCTTCAGCGGCTGTTCCGCCTCCTTGCGGAGCCGTAGATCGTTCAATGCCGCTTGCCGCGCGCCACCCGTCATCGCGTCCATCTTCGCGACCAGCGAGGAGCTTTCTGCCACGAACCGGCGGTACTGGTCCACGGCGCGCTGATACTGTTCCAGCGCCGCTTTCTGGTCGGCATTCAAATCCGGCCGGGCCAGCAGGTTCTCGATTTCGGCATCGGCAATTTGCTGCACGGCTTCCGGTATCGGCTCCGATGGCCTACCGAACCGCGACACCGTCGCAAGCTTGATGTTTGTAACCTTCATCCCGCTAATGATCTCTTGCTTGCCTTGCTTGATAAAGAGAAACATCCCTTTCGCATAGCCTGCCATGAGCATCTCTTCGGGCTCGGTCTGGCCCATCACAGCCACCTCGGCCTTGCGCGGCGAATCCAGCCGCAGATCCTTGATGGACGTGCGTGACATTGTTAGTGACTTGCCGCTTTCTGGATCATAGAGCTGGAAGCTGCGCCCGTCGTATCCCTCCAGCGTAACCTTTTGCGTCTTCGATCCGATGTTAAGGACATCCGCCCGTGCCGTCGCGGACGCGAAAGCACACAGGGCCAGCAGGAATGCCGCCCGCCTCGCTATCCGGCCCCTGTCCGTCTTGCCGTACCGTTTCGTCATGTGTTTCTCCATGTTATGGGTTGAGCATTTGTTATTGGGCGGTTGGATACACAACGGGAGGGACAGCGTCTCGCTGTCCGCATGCCCGTCTAGCCACGCCGTTTTCAAAAAGGCTTCGCCATGCATCTTCTCATGCGCAGCGGACGCCGAGGACGGCGTCCCTCCCGGTCGCGTCCAGTTGACACAACTGTTCGTACTTTTACCAGCAGGTCCGGTTTTCCGGAAACGGGACCTGTTATTGTGCGTAGGAAACAAAAAATGATTTGAATTGATCGTGAAGCTCATACCCATATAACGCCGCGCCATGCCGTTTTGTTAGGAAAGGGTGTTATTTCATCAGTTCGGCCAGTCGCTTTGCGGCGGTCTCGCCCTGCAGGATTTTGGCCGCATGAATGGGCGATTCGTGGTTTTCCTCGGCCAGCAGAACCAGGTCAAAGACCGGGACTTCGCTTTGCAGGTGGTAGTGGATGATATCGTCCGCACTCAAGGTCTTGACCGCCATGCGCCGGACAAGATCGAACCGGATGCCGCCCTTGCCGTCATAAGCCCGGTAGATCACTTCGGTGCAGCATTGGTTCGAGGTGTCCTCGAAATCGAAATCGAAGTCGTACAGGCTGCCCCTCAGGGCAAAGATGGTCGCGAGGGCCTCGCTGCGTTCACGGGGGGTGACGCGCGGCCGCAGCACCACCAGGCGGTTGACATGCGTCTTGAGCAGATAGTCGAGCGAGTTGAAGATTACACCTTCGGCGACCGCCTCGATCACATCGGCATCATAGCCGGTAGCGAGCTGCCCGCGGTCAAGATCCTCGCGAATGGCGCGGCAGCGCGTTTCCGGGAAAAGCCCCGGCAGCACCTCCGCGATGCCCGCCTGGCGGCGCTGGTCCACGGTCCCCACGTATGTGATGCCGTGCTTGAACTGGCCCGGCAGGAACACATTGCTCATGTAGCCGGCCGTGAAGGTCAGGATCAGGTCGCCCGGCTGGAGCGCCGCCTTGATCGCCGCCATCTGGCGAGGATTGAAGTCAATCGGCCCGGTTCCCGGACTCTTGATATCGCTGACCGAATTGTAGAGCCAGCCCTGGAAGCCATAGGCGTCGGACATCCACTGGCCGAAAGCCGTGCGGACCCCGGCGGACAAGGCATGGTGCCGGGCCTGGTTCTCCAGGTTGGGGAACAGGATTGATTTCTGCCTGAGGATCTTCTGCGTGAGCACCTCGCCTTCCAGGTAGCGCCGGGTCCCTAGCTCGCATAGCGCGGCAAATGCCGGGTCCGAGGCCGTGATGGCGGACGCCACGGAATCCTTGTCCGCCAACTGCGCCGCCAGCATGTCCGCCGCCGTCTTGAGGTTCTTGAGGTTCTCCGTGCTAGTCACCGCATAGAAGACCGCATCAAACGTGCCCGGTTCCACGTCATAGCCCTGATAGCGCTCATTCAGCTTGGCGGCAATCTTGAGCTCCTGGAAGACGGGCCGGGAGCTGAAGCCTTCTGCAAAGGCACTGCTCTGCTTGCGCAACACCGCTGCTGCGGCAAATGCCGTCATGAAGGCGCGGGCCTCTGCCGGGGTTGTGGTCGCGGACAAGGTCGCGCGGCGGTTCGCCGAGACCTTTTCCCAAAGCATGCTATTGGCCACCGTGAAGCGGAACATGGCCTGTCCGATCAGATCGGTTTCCTGGCTGGTGAAGCCATCCGCCAGCCAACCTTGCATATTCGCGTGCAGTTGACCGACATCCGCCGCCAGCCGCGTATCCAGCTTCGCGATCGCATCTGCCTCGGCCACCCATTCCGCCGGACTCATGCTGACCGGTACATAGGGCGTCTCGGTCACTCCCCCTGTCCGAGGCACCACGGCACAACCCACGCACATCAACAGAATAAAGCCCATCAATCGCACTGACATTATTATCCGCTCCTTTCGTTAATCTACATTCCTTTGGCGCAGCAGGCGGACTTCGCGGCGGCAGAAGATTAGCACGCTGGCGGCATAAACCGCGCCGCCAGCAAGCATCGCGGCGGCTAGTCTCGCGCCCTGGCCGGTCTTGGTCGCGGTCGAGAACAGGGGCAGCGGCGCCATCCAGTCCAGCAGCAGGTGGATGGCTCCGACCATCAGCAGGCTGCACCCCAGCACCTTGAGCAGGCTGGCGCCCAGTGCCGGCCAGCCGGGCGTGCCGATCCGGCGGGTGAGCACCACGGCAAGCACGACACTGTTGACAGCGCTGGTGACCACGGTGGCCATGGCCAGGCCGGCATGCTTGTAGTAGGTCGGGAGCGTGACCACCAGGAGGATGTTGAGTACGAAGTTGAGGCCGACGGCCAGCAACCCGGCCCGCAACGGTGTGCGGGTGTCCTTGATGGCGTAGAAGGCGGGCACCAGCATCTTGTAGAGGCTGAATACGGCGAGCCCCGGCGCATAGAAGACCAGGGCGCGGGCGGTGAGGATGCGGGATTGATCGCCGAATTCGCCCGACTGGTAGACAAGCTGCACGATCGGGTCCGCCAGGATCATCAGTCCGGCTGAGGCGGGGACCATGACCAGCATCAGCCCGCGCAGGGACCTCGCCAGTGTGTGCAGGATCGCGTTGGCCTGGTTGTCTGCGGCCAGTCTGGAAAACGCGGGCAGCAGGACGGTACCGAGGGCCGTGGCGAAAATGCCGAGCGGCAGGTAGATCAGGCGTTCGGCATAGGTCAGGGCGGCAGGGGCCCAGCTTCCCGCCCAGAGGGCGATGACGCTGTCGCTGAGCACATTGACCTGGTAGACACCCATGCCGAGCGCCACCGGCCCGAACAGCATCAGTATCTCGCGGATGCGCTTGTCATTCCAGGCGAACGAGGGCCGGGGCATGACCCGCAGGCGCAGCAGCGCGGGTACCTGCATCGCCAGCTGCAGGACCCCGGCCAGCAGGATGGCCCAGGCAACGCCGTAGATCCGCTCCGCCGGGGTGTCGCCCAGGCGGGGGCAGAGCAGGTATACCGCCGCGATCCAGACGGCATTCAGCAGCAGGGGGGTGGCGGCGGAAACCGCGAAGTGGCCGATGGCGTTGAGGATACCCATCCCCAGCGCGACCAGGCAGATGAAGACCATGTAGGGCAGCATGATCCGCATCAGCGGGAGTACGGCGGCCAGCCGGGTGCCTTCGGTGGCGTAATGCATGGAAATCGTGATGATGACGGTGCCCGCCGCCGTGATCAGGATCAGGAAGAACGCGAGCATCGTCAGTACTTGTCCGGCCAGCCGGTTGGCCTTGTCACGGCCTTCCTTCGCAAGGGCCTCGGCAAAAACAGGTACAAACGCGGCCGACAATGCCCCTTCCCCGAACAGGCTACGAAACAGGTTCGGGATGCGAAAAGCGACATCGAAGGCGGATTTGGCCAGCGAGGTGCCGAAATAATGGGCCATGACCATCTCGCGGACGAAGCCGAGGGTGCGGCTGAGTCCCGTGAAGAAGCTGACGGTGATGGCGTTGCGGAAGATCCTCATGCGGGTGGGTTCCGGTGGGGCAAGGTTTGAAGCACGGCGTCAGCGACCTGCACGGGCGCAATGCGGTAGAGAGCCTGCGCGGCGCGCGGGTCATGGCGGGCGATGTCGCGGGAGGCGTTGCGCGGTTCCGACTGGATGCACTGGTGCCCGCTGCCGAGCGGGCCGGTCTTGTCGGGATCGGTAAGGCCGTAGATCGCCACCACGGGGGTACCGGCGGCCGCGGCCAGGTGCATGCCGCCGCTGTCGTTGCAGATCACGGTGTCGCAGGCGGCCAGGGCGGCGGCGAGCTGGGCGAGGGTGGTGCGCCCGGCGAGGGTTTCGGCATCGGGTTGCAGCGCGGCTGCAATGTGGTTGCAGACGGGGGATTCGGCGGCCGTCCCGAAGATCGCGAAACGGCAGGCGCGGGCCTTGCGGATGAGCCGCGCGGCGGCGATGAAATGCGCCTCGGGCCATTGCTTGGAGGAACCGCGGGCGGCGCCGGGGATGAGGCCGATGACGGGCAGGCGGCCGCTGTCCGGGGACGGCCCGGCCTCCGGCGGCGGGAGCTTCAGCGCCGGGGTGGGCAGGGTGGCTACGTCCGCAAGCTGCAGGATGTCCACGTACTCCCATTGCTGGTGTCCGGCGCGTGCGCGCGGCGAGAGCCGGACGCGGCGGGTCAGCAGGATGCCCCGGCTGTGCCCGCCGGTGCCGATCCGTTCGGGAATGCCTGCCAGGAAGGGTACGAGGGCCGAGCGCCAGGAGTTCGGGAATATGTAAGCAGTGTCGAAGTGGCCGGCCCGGACCGCGGCGGCGGTCTGCCAGAGGCCGATATTGCCGGGCTTGAGCGTGAGGATGGCGTCCACCTCCGGATGCAGTTGCCAGAGCGCCGCCAGAGGCGGTTTTACCAGCATGGTGATTCGGGCGTGCGGGTGGTGCTGGCGGAACACCTGCAGGGCAGGCATCGTCATGCACCCGTCGCCAAGCCAGTTGACGCCGACAACCAGGATACCGCCGCCGCCGTTCATGCCGCGCCCTCGACCGTGCGGAAGCAGATGTGGGCGATGCTGGCCTTGAAGTCCTCCGCGCCTTCGAGGATATCGATGTCCACGCGCAGGAAATAGACCGGCACGTCGTAGCGTCCGATATTCGGGAACCGCACGGCATCCTTCTCGGTGGTGATGATGGCGTCCACCTTGTCCCGCCGCGCGTTGTTGATGATGTCGATCATCTCCTGCTGGCTGTAGCGGTGATGGTCCGCGAAGCGATAGCGCTCGACGATCTCGGCCCCGAACGATTCCAGCGAGGCTTCGAAACCACCGGGGGCGGCGATTCCCGAGAGTGCCGTTACCCGCTTTCCCTTGAGGTAGTCGAGCGGCTTGCGCTCCTTGGTGATGACGTTCTGGATGTGGCGGGGGCAGTGCCTGCACTCGATGATCTCGGCCTTCGGGTTGAGGCTGCGCAACTGCTCCTTGAGCGCCTGCGTGCCGTTGCCGTCGGACTTCGTGATGAAGATGAAATCCGCCCGCTTGATGTTCTTGATCGGTTCGCGCAGGATGCCGCGCGGCAGCACATGCTCGTTGCCGAATGGGTTGGTCTTGTCCACCAGCACGATCTGCACCCGTGGTTTAAGCGAGAGGTACTGGAACCCGTCGTCGAGGATCAGGGTGTCGCAGCCGAGCTTGTTGATGGCGTAGCGTCCGCTCTTGACGCGGTCCTTGTCCACCAGGACCGCCACTTCCGGCAGGTTCGAGGCCAGCATGTAGGGTTCGTCCCCGCTCATGGCCGAGTCCAGCAGCAGTGCCACGCCGTCGGAAACCACGCGTGGAGGGGAGCGGCGCTCGTGGAAGGTCAGCGCGTTGGAAAGCCGTGTGAGCAGGGGCGGCTGCGATTTCTTGTAGCCGCGGCTGAGGATGGCGACGCGCCGGCCGGCAAGCTGGAGCTCGCGGGCGAAGATCTCGACGACGGGGGTCTTGCCCGTGCCGCCGACGGTCAGGTTGCCGACGCTGATGACCTGGCAGCCGAGGGTATGGTGGCGCAGCAAGCCCTTATTATAGCCCCAGAGGCGGAACTGGACGATCGCGCGGTA
>JAIFLS010000216.1 GCA_020048935.1 bacterium
CCTTCAGCCACACCGGTGGCGCCCCGTCCGGAGCTGCCGATCATAACCGTGCCCGTAGAACCGACCCTTGGCGACGCACCCACGGAAACCGCGCTGGCCAAGAGCAAGGCCGAGATACAGCGGTTGCAGGCAAGGGTTTCCGAGCTGGAAGCGGTCGAGGCAGAACGTGAAAAGCGACGTCAGGAAATGACTGAACGCATGCAAAGCCGGCGCGACCGCATGCAGGCGCAAGACCCCGAGGAATACGAACGGCGCCGAAAGGAAGGTCAGGAGCGGCTCCAGGATATGGCATCGCTGACGAATGAACGGCTCGAATTCATGAAAGCGGTTCCTGTCGAAGGACTCGCCCCGGCCTATCTGGAAAACCATCTGGCAGTCCTCGAGCGGATGGAGTTCTTCAACAGTGCCATGGCGCAGATCGCGGCCGATCCGGAAGGCACCGCCGCCCGCGAACTGATGCCGCAGGTCTTCATGAATATGCGGGGGATGGGCGAGATGATGGATATGCAGCGGGAAGTCCTGCTGAATGATTATGCGCGTGACCTGGGCTATGACGCAAAGAATGCCGATGAGTTTGTGAAATCGATCAATTATATCACCGAGGCGACAACGGCGCCGTCGCACGGGCTTCTTCATCAGATGGGGCATGGGCGCCGCAGATCTGCCAGCAGCAATCCGGCCGCGCCATCAACTAAACAGTAGGACAACTGACGCGGCGAATTGACTACATCTTCAATTCAACGCCCAACAACCAACATCCAACGCCCAACATCCAAGTGAAGACTCCCCAACTTGGGCGTTGGTTGTTGGGCTTTGGTTGTTGGATGTTCGATTCGATTCTTCTCAAGTCACTAACTCGTTATCGCGCGCCTCATCGCGAAATCGGCTAGCCTTGGAAACTGCGCATGATGGCGCTATACATATCCTTGTGTTCGCCCACCATTGACGCACCAGAGTGAAGCAGCGAGGCCAGCGCGGGCGAAGCCTGTTTATCCCAGGACTTCAAGACGTCGAGATCAGCAAGTTCAATGCCGGGGCGGATCGCGGCGACTGCCGGATCAATGTTGCGCGGCGTGGAGAGATCCAGCAGCAGCAGCTCGCCCAACGGCTTCAACTGACCCGCCGTAGCCGCATTCAAGACCGGCGTTTCAGCCGCCGTGGCCACAATCACCACGGAGGCCTGTTTAAGGTCGGACGCCAGCCCGGACCAGGGGGCCAGCGTGACTCCCTCCGGCACGGCGTCCGCTGCCGGTTCATTCTGATGGAAGAACCACTGGCAGCGGCGGCCCTGTAGCGCGAGCAGACGCACGACGCCCTGGCCGACAATCCCCGTGCCCAGCACCGCGATCGGGGTACCGGGATCAGGCCGTTTCTGGCACACATACCGGACACCGGCATCCTCGATCTCCCCCTGCGACAGGCCGGCGGGAATCTGTGCGCGGATTTCCTTCGAAATGTGGAGTGCGGCGGCGATCCATTCCGAGATCATGCCACCTGCCCAGCTTTGGGCAGTCGAAAAGGCCAGTGCCTCCTTGAGCTGTGCGACGATATGGTTCTCCCCTGGCATCTGCGAGAGCAGCCCCGCTGCCAGCAGGGCGGCATGCTCGAAGGCAGCCACGCCGCGCCTGACATAATAGCGGTCCGGAGGGAGCTGATCGAAGCCGAGGATCTTGAGGACCAGGGCATCCGTTCCCGCGCTGGCGGCCTTGACCGCCATGATCTCGATCCGGTTGCACGTGTTCAAAAGCATGAACTCATGGATCCCCCAGACGTGCATCAGCAGCCGACCCGCTTCCTCCATGCGCTCCGCCGCCATCCATCTGCTGGTGACTGGTGCCGATCACCACGCAGTCGGCACTGTCCACCATATCGACATGGCGGGCCAGGTTCTCCTTGATCAGGCGCGCACGGCGGCAGCTCTGCCCGCCAGTCGATATCGCGACCGAAAGCGGTCCCGAACGAAAGGTAGCCGGGGTAACGAAATCACCATCCATCCAGTTGCCATCCACCGGGCAGCACCAGACCCGCCGGGAACGGCAGGCCTCCAGCACATCGCGGTTGACCTGCTGAACGGACGGGCGACGTACTGCACACGCTTCTGCCTCACCAGCTCGGCCAGACGCTCATCCATCTCCGGACTGATCACCGTCACAGACGCACCGGCTTCAAGCAACCCGCCCGCCTTGCGGACCGCCACCTTGCCGCCGCCGACAATGAGGCAGGGCTTGCCCTCGAGCAGCAGGCTGGCAGGATAGATTGTGCGGGCCAACGGCGGTCTCATATCTCCTCCACGATCAGTTCGTACAATCGGGATTGCAACGCTGGCGATGTCCTGCGCAGCAGCCCCCTGCTTCACTCAAACAAGCGCCTTGAGTCTGCTAACACTTAATTCGTACGCGGGCTTGAATGCGGGACTGCCGGCATAGCGGGAGAGGCTGGCGAGAAGTTGCCGGGCCTCGGGATGCGCCTGCAGGCCAGGCAGGTCGATCGTGCAGACCAGCAGCCGCCCCTTCCCCACCCTGGCCTCCAGGATCAGGCCGAGCTTGTGATTGCGGTCGATGCCATCAATGACCTGCAGAACCGGACGGTAATCCACCGGCGTATCATCCAGGATCATGGGATTGCAGTGCTTGACCAGTTGCCACCATTGCCAGTTGCTGTGGAACTCGGTCGGGAAGTCGGCAAACAGCGGGTGCTGCGGATCGAGCAGTATCCCCTGCGTGCCGGGCGTCTCCCCGCCTGTGGACGGACAGGCGCGCCCTTTCATCCGGAACATCGGCGACCAGAACCCGGTCTGGAACGACATTTCAACCGTGTTTTTGATCGTTCCCAATTCAGGAATTAACAACACGCGACCGCCATCAGCCAACGTCTTCTCGACATCGGGCGTCCATGCCCGCGCGACGGTGACATCGGCCGGCACGGCGGTATCAATCCGCGCGGGATACACCCATAGGTCATAACGGTTGCGATACGGCGTGCCGGGCAGCGTGATCTCGAACGTCAGCTTCTGCGCGCTGGTGATCGAGGCCAGCGGCACGCAGACCATATCGATTTCAGTCACATCCCCGGTGGGGATATCGGCCGTGAACGTCCCCTCGCCAAGCGCTGCCCCGGTGCTGCGCAAGGTCCAGGCCACATCCTGTGCAGTCAGTTTTGCCGGCCCGTAATGCGCCACCTCGATACGCGCCCGGAAGGTCTCGTCATTCGTCCAGGTATATTTACGCATGATCAGCAGGGGTACGGTCTCGCAGCAGAACTCCCGCCATTTTTCGGGCGTGATCAATCCCTTGGAATCCATGAATACATCGAGAATGCCGATCAGAGCCGTGCCCTGACCGCTGAAGTCCTGGATATCCAGCAGTTGGAAGCCAGCCATGCCGGGCGTGCGAAGCTCGGCCTCGATGTCCTCCTTGCGGCATACGATCGACAGGGCGCCCGATGCGCGCTGGAAATCCTTCGCCTGGTCGGCCATGCCCGCCTTTTCCAGCCGCGCCTTGAAAATCTCCAGGTTCTCCGCCCTAAGGACGCCGGTATATTTCCCGATCTCGGTATAGTCTGGATAAACCTCGAACTGGGCCATCTCATGGGCGATAACGGGCACGGGCACACCGCGCAGCGAGTCACTGTAGCGCTTAGTCGTCGAGGGCGGGTCGAAATCAATATGGCACATCTTGTCCCATGAGGCCCCGCGGATGTGGGTCTCTTCCCGCGTCCCCTTGATCACCCAGAAGTCATTGCCCTCGCGGTGACGGATGTCCCAGTGCCAGGCGTTCGTACCCATGGCATACAGGTGCCGGCTGTCGAGCTTGCGGAAACGATCGGTCATCGCCTTCATGACGTGCTCGTCGCCGCCGATCTCATTGCCCAGCGTCAGCATCGCGAACGACGGATGGTTACCGAACTGCCGCAGGATCTTCTCACCCTCGCGCATCAGGTAGGCCGTTCGGACAGCGGGATCGCCGGCATCCCCCTTGAGCTCCTCGAGCGTTTCATAGGCTTCGGCTGGCGGGGTGTAATCCGCATTCTCCGGCTCGGTGATGCCGCGCTTATTGGGCAATTCCACCTGGAAGTAGATGCCCAGTTCATCAGCGGCCTGGAAGGCCGCTTCCGGCGGGCACCAACTGTGGAACCGGTAGTGGTTGACGCCATACGCCTGCCCGGTTCCCAGGAACTTCAGCCAGAATGCCTTGTCCATCGGGGCGTACCCCGTGATCGGGAACAGCGCGCAATCATTCTTACCCCGCAGGAAGGCCGGCCGCCCATTGACGACAAATTGCCCGCGGGAGGTCTTGAAGCTGCGCAGGCCGCAGGTGATGCTCAGGCTGTCGCGCATCCATTCCGTCCGGGGCATCGCCTCGCATTCTGCCGTAATGCGCAACAGTACCGGATTGAACTCATCCCAGCGCGGCACATCGGCGGGCAGGATAAACCGGGCCTTGACCTGTTGCCTGCCATGATTGAGAAGCGTGCCGGTCTCAACGACAGGTATGTCGAACTCGCCTTCCCTGCCGATCACTTCCGCCTTGAAGGTGAAACCGCCTTTACCGCTCCAGCGCGACTCGTTGACGATATCGGCGAGAATTTCGATGGTACACTGCCCCGGCTTCAGCCCGAGGTTGATCGGTTCGTCCGCACCGGGGTTGGGGACGTTGGCAGGCGTGAGGTCGGGGTACGCCTGCAGCGAGCGAATGTAGATGCGCTCGCGCATGTGCAGTTCGATGCGCCCGACAATCCCATTCCAATTGGTCTGGGTTCGCTCATCGACCTGATGACAGGGACCTACCGGCGGGAGCTTGGCGTTGTCGACCAGGATCGTTATCGTGTGATCACCCGGCATAAGCCACGTCGACAGGTCGAACTGTTGCGACGCGGAAAGCGTATCGTCGCAACCGGCCCAGGTTTCATCCACCCAGACCTGACTATCCTTCGTGCGCTCGAGAAAGAGAAAGATTTTCTTGCCATTCCAGGATTCGGGAATCGAAACCGTTTTCTGGTACCAGGCCGGGCCGATCCAGCGGAAGACCCTGGAAAGACGGTCCTCGCAGGCTTCACCGGTCAGCTCGCCAAAGCCCGCCTCATCCGTGGTTCCCGGCAGCGCGATGGCCTGCTTCAGCGTACGCGCATACCAGCGCTCCCGAATACCCGCATTCGCCCCATCCAGCGCGAACCGCCACTCGCCCGCCAAAGATATCACCTGCTGTCGGTCACTCGCCTTGCCATGCATTCGCCGTCTCCTTGCCTATCACTTCAATATCATTTCAACGCCCAACAACCAACATCCAACGCCCAACAATCCAATAAAAGGCTCCCAAACTTGGGCGTTGGATGTTGGGCGTTGGGTGTTGGTTGTTGGATGTTCAATCTTATCCTCAAAAGCTACCCGTTCGTTTTTGCCCACCCCGGTGGGTGGCTGGCTAACCTGTAACTTCAAGCACCCACAAACGCCGCATACCATAACGCCGCATACCAACACTCGCAAGCAAACAGTTAGGAACCGTTTATCCGCCTGCTCAGCATCAGGGAGGCCAGCCCCATGGTGCAGGCGAAGGCCAACCGGCAGTAGCAGGACCGCCGCCACAGGCGATTCCGACCGGCCCGACCTGTTTACTACCTGAACCGGGCTGTCGCAATTACTGCCTACACCTGTCGCACGGGCGGGGTGGAAGAATGCACACGGCTGCCGGTATAGTAAGGGACCAGTCGCTAGATATGCGCGCGGGCCGAATCGTCCAATTGATGACGTCGCCCGCTATCGTGAACCGAAAAGGAGTTGATATGAAGATCCTGATTGCTGACAAGGTTGCACCGAACATGATTGACCAGTTCAAGGCGCTTGGGGCGAACGTGGTCTACGAGCCCGGCGTCACTGCCGAGGCGCTTCCGGGAATTATCGGCGACGCCAAGATCCTGGTGGTCCGGTCGAAGAAGGTCACAGCCGAAACCATCGCCGCCGCCGGGAGCCTGAGCCTGATCGTCCGGGCGGGGGCGGGCGTCAACACGATCGATCTGGATGCCGCCTCGCGCAGCGGAACCTACGTCGCCAACTGCCCCGGCAAGAACACCGATGCCGTGGCCGAGCTGGCCATCGGCCTGATGATCGCCTGCGATCGAGGGATCGCGGATGCCACGCAGGCGCTGCGGCAGGGCTCCTGGCAAAAGAAGAAATTCGGCAATGCCGCCGGGCTGAAAGGACGCACACTCGGCATCATCGGCACCGGCTCGATCGGGCTGGCCGTGGCCCGGCGCGCCCAGGCACTGGATATGAAGGTGATCGCCTGCTCGCGCAGCCTGACACCGGAAAAGGCCGACGCGCTTGATATCGGGTTCGCCGCCTCCCCGGTCGAGCTGGCGCGGGTGGCGGATGCCGTCAGCGTGCATGTGGCCGCCTCGGCGCAGACCAAGGGCATGCTCGGCAAGGCATTCTTCGATGCCCTGAAACCGGGGGCCATCTTCGTGAACACCGCCCGTGGCGACGTACTCGACCACACCGCCCTGCTGGCTGCCATCAAGGATAAGGGCATCAAGGCCGGTCTCGACGTGTTCGCGAACGAACCCGCCGGCGCCGAAGGCCCGTTCGAGCAGGTTGAGCTGGCATCGAAAGTCGTCTGCACCCCCCATATCGGAGCCTCGACGGAACAGTCCGAGGACGCGATTGCCGAGGAGGCGGTCCGGGTAGTGAAGGTGTTCATCGATACCGGTTTGCCGCCCAACGTCGTCAACGTACGCAAGGTGAAAACGGCAGGTGCCACCGTGGTCATCCGGCATTACAACCGGGTCGGTGTGCTGGCGAATGTGCTGGGGCAGCTCCGCGACGAGGGCATCAATATCGAGGAGATGCAGAATCTTATCTTCGAGCATGCTGAAGCGGCCTCCTGCACGATCATGGTGGACAAGCAGCCGTCCGCGGCGGTCCTGAAACAGATCGCTGGCAGCTCGGACATTATCGAGGTCACGTGCTAACCCTGGGACACGAAAGCGACGCGGTATGACCCTGATTGGAATGTTCCGGCGATGGTGTTTGCTTCCGGCCATGGTCTGCATGTATGCACTCGCTGCCGGAGGTGTGAACACGGGAGACTTGATGATGATCAAAACGGAGGGGCAGGAAGCAGGAAACAACGAGGATCTGAACGGTTCACAGGGCAAGATCTTCCATGCCGACATCACCAACCGGCGTTTCGAACTGTTGAAGGAAACCGTGTTCGATCCGAAAACGAACGAGGGCCGCTCCCGGCACACGGTTTACTGGACCGACCAGACCCGCTTCGTCAAGGTAGTCACTCAGAATGGATTTGCCGGCGTGGACAAGCCTGTACGTGTCCATTTTCCCAACCTCAAGGTGGAAAACGCTGATCTGGCGGCGGCAGGACAACCGTTTGTGGTCACGGAGGCGACCGCGCTGGCACCGGACGATGACGCTGGCCAATTGAAGGTCGATCGGAACAACAAGCTCGGACTGTTCACGCTCGATCCGGCCTCCCCAAAACTGTGGGGCGGAACCGTGGAACTCGAAGGGCAGGCGGTCGCCGTCCGGCTGCGCGGCCCCAACGCGCAGGTCGCCGTCCGCACCATCGCCAGGGCCTCTGATCTCACCAGCGGCTTCTGGTCCGTAAAGCTGTCCGGCCAGCGCATTGATGACAGGTTCGTGGCGAGCACCATGGAAATCTATCCGCTGGAGGACCCGCGCGTAATCGACAACCCGTCACTGCCGAGGGTACTCGTGATCGGGGACTCGATCAGCATGAACTATCACGAGGCCGCCAAGGCCGCCCTGAAGGGGATCGCCAACTACCACCGGATCGAGGGCAATGGAGGTCCCGCCGACCGCGGACTCGCCTGCGTTGAACTATGGCTGGGCGATTACACACAGGAAGGCCTGCACTGGGACCTGATCCAGTTTAATCACGGGCTGCATGACCTCAAGCAGCCCTATGACAGCGAAACCGGCCAGTGGGGAGGACACCAGGTGCCGATCGAGGACTACAAGCGCAGCCTCGAGCAGATCATCCAGGCACTCAAGAAGACGGGCGCGGTCCTGGCCTGGTGCACGACCACGCCAGTGCCGAACAGTTCACCATCCGGATTCGCCAGACGCAAGGATGAGGATCTCATCTTTAACGAGGCCGCCCGCGAGGTGATGCGCCGTCACCCCGAAATCCGCATCCACGACGTGAACACATTCATCCGGCAATCAAGCGCATTCGACAACTGGCGCCAGGGAACCGACGTCCACTTCTGGGGGCAGGCGGAGCAGGCTCTTGTAGGCCAGGAAGTCGCCCGCTTCATCCGGGAGGGACTGG
>JAIFLS010000029.1 GCA_020048935.1 bacterium
AAGCCCAAGTTGATCGATGCGGTATAGGGGGAGGCCAGGGTACCGCCACCGCCATTCGTCGTGACCGTTTGCTCCAGCATGCTGACGAGCGAGGTATCGTCGCTCGGCTCACGCCACAGCTTGACCTGGTAGTATTTCACCGTGTTGGTATCATCCGCCATGACCTTGACGTACAGGTCATTCCTACCAACGGGCAGGGCGAGGGTATTGGTTCCCGTCAGTAGATTCGCCGTGAAGTTGGCGTTGGTGGTCAGTGTAAAGGTGGCGTGGGTTGCCACGGCAACATTCGCCAGCGCCAAGGTGTTGGAACTGTTCGGTACCTCGACATCCCAGGCAATGGCCGATCCGGCCGAGTCGCCGTCGCCACCATTCGGGTTGCTGTCGTCAGCACCGAGCACGCTGGTCAGCGTGGCATCCGTGCTCTGCGATACATTGATGGTGGCTACAGGATAGGTTCCACCGTTCATATCAAATGTTAATGGGACAGCACCCGACTGAGCTTCCAGGTATGCCGATTTGATGGTGTATGTATTGCCGGAAACGGTATAGTTGGTGCCTCCGTTGGCTGGTACCGCATTGGTGCCATTCAGGATGCCCACAAACGTACGTCCGTTGAGGGTGAGGTCGATAACGACATTTGTTGCGGAGCCGCGGGTGTAGCTGGCGGTGGCGGGGGAAACGCTGGCATTGCCGGCGATGATGGTCACCGTGCTTGTCGGCGAGACACCCGAGCTCATGTCAAACTCGATGGCGATAACCGAACCCGTTGCGAACTGTTCAAGGAATGCAGACTTGATGGTGCAGACATTACCGTTCACTACGTAGGCGGCGGGGGTTGCAAGGGCGACATCGTTTGTCTTCAGTGCTACAAACGTCGTCCCGCGGGGGGTGATGGTGATCGGCAAATCGGTACCGGCACCCAATGCATATTGCAGTGCGGTTGGCGAAACGGAGGGTTCGCCATTACCGGTCACAATATTAGCTGACGGATCTGTGCCGCCGCTGACATCAAAAGTGATTGCCACCGTTGATCCTGCGGCCAGCGTATTGAGGTAGCCGGCCAAGATCGTTACATTCGTGCCGCCACTGACCGTGTAATGTGCAGGCGTCTGAAGCGTCGTCACTCCATTCTTCACCGCCGAGAGCGTACGGCCGTTCAGCGTCAGCGAGAACGTGGCATTGTTTGTCGACAGAAGGTCACGCGAGACCGACGACGGCGACACGGTTGCATCACCCGCTACAATATTGGCTGTACCAGTGGGCGATACGCCGCCATCCATGGTAAAGGTCAGGGCGCGTGCCCCAATCACCTGGGCATTGAGATAAGCAGGAAGAATAGTAAAGACGTTGCCAACGGCGGTGTAATGGGTCGTCAGCGTCAGGTTGGTCGTTCCATCATTAATCGCCTGGAAACCGCGGCCATACGGGGTGACGGTGAACGTGAGCGTATTGGTTGAGCCCATCAAGAAGGTTCCCGAGGTCGGCGATACGGTGGCATTGCCAGCCGCAATCGCGATGTCTGTGTCGGGATCAGTTCCGCCATCCATCTGGAAGGTCAGGGTGTTCGTTCCTGTGGATTGCGCATTGAGATACGCCGCCTTGAGTGTGTACACGTTGTTGGTCTCCGTGTAATCCGCAGGCGCTGAAAGTGAGGCTACGCCATCAAATAGATTGGTGACCGAACGCCCATTGGGTCTCAGGGTGAGCGCCATCGTATTGGTCGATCCGAGCGTGTGGCTCGTGTTCGTGGGGGTGACTAACGCATTGCCCTCGGTAATGGTTATGGTCGTCGCCGGATTGCTGCCGCCATTCATCTGGAAGGTAAGAATCTGTGCGCCAGCGGTTTGCTCCGTAAGGTAAGCGGCCTTGATCGTGTAGGTGCTGCCGGATAAGGTGTAGTTGTTCGTGGTGAGCGAGGCGGCCCCGTTGTGGATGTTCGTCACGCTGCGGCCATTCGCGGTCAGGGCGATGGCAACTTCATTGGTGGTGCCGAGGGTGTAGTTGGCGTTGGTTGGGGAAACGGTCGCGGTTCCGGCGGAGATAACGATGCCAGCAGTAGGATCGGTGCCACCACTCATATCGAACGTAAGTGTATTGGTTCCGGTAGAGAGTGTATTGAGGTAGCTGGCCAGGATGGTGTAGTTTGTGGTGTTCGCGACAGAATAATCATTGGTGCTCAGCGGGGATGTTCCACGCTTGATCGCCGTCAGCGTACGACCGTTGGGCGTCAACGAGAGTGCTACCGTATTTGTCGTTCCGCGCGTATAGGTGCCGCTTGCTGGCGATAGGGTCGCGGTTCCAGCGGATACCACGATGTCGTAATCTGGATCGGTGCCGCCATTCATCTGGAAGGTCAGCGTGTTGGTGCCGGTGCTCAATGTATTGAGGTACGCCGCCTTGATGGTGTACACGTTGTTGGTTGCCGTGTAGTCCGCAGGGGAAGAAAGTGAGTTAGTACCATCATACAGGTTGGTGACGGAACGTCCATAGGGTGTCAGCGTGATCGTGACCGTGTTGGTCGTGCCGAGTGTACGGCTGGACGAAGCGGGCGTAACGGTGGCGCTCCCGGCGGCAATAGTGACATCGCAGGTCGGGCTGATCCCGTTGGTCATCCCGAAGACCAAGTCAAGGGAGCCAACCGCTTGCGCATTCAGGAAACTGGCCAGTACCGTGAAGTTGGTACTGCCTGTCACTGTATAATGCGTGGTGGCCACTAGACTGGTCACCGTCCCATCACTGGTAAGTGCACTGAACGTGCCGTTATCCTGGGTTAACGTTAGTGCCAGCGTGTTGGTTGTACCCAACGTATGGGTGGCATTGGTGGGGGCAATGGCATTCGCCGCCTCCACATAGGCTGGAATAACCGCCATGGTGGCTAGTGCCAGCAAGACGGACAAATACTTGGATACAGCTGTCGTCCATGTTCTTCTCATCATTTCTCTCCTTGTTTAGTTGCAATAAAAAAGTGCGCAATGGTTCTTGGGGCCGATGATAGCAGGATTGCTGCCATGCGCTCGGCGGCAACGATTGCCGGTAGCGGCGTTTAAACTACCGGCATTCATTATTCCGCGAGCGGGCTGGGCCGTGTCCAGACGTTGTTGACGGGCGGGTTACGCAGCATCACCATATAGCCCTGAGCGGGCTTGATCTGGAAGCCGACGGCTTCGGATTCGCCTTGATACCACTTGCCGTCCTCCGAGTTGCGGAATACCGGCGCGCTCCAGGCCCCTTGCCAGGCGAACAGGTTATCAGCTTCCGGAGCTACGCTAGCGCTCTGGAACACATCGGCCAAGCCGGAAGTGCCGAGCTGCTCGCTGATGCAGGTCGCGCCACCGACCAGATGTAGTCCTGCTTCGAAGACCATGGCGTGGGCATTGCGGCTGACATCGCCGACCAGACGCAGGCTGATCGGGGCTTCGCCGCGGATCTTGAGATTTACGGCCTCGTCGCGGCTAATCACGATGTCATCGGCGAGCTGGCCATTGCAATACCAGTGGCCCGCAATGCGGCCATCTTCAGGACGATCAATCGTGTTGACATAAATGGGTGCGCTCCATGAAATACCCGTCCAGCGGAGGATGGAGTCGGCATTGCGATGGGAGGTCCCGCCCGCTAGCAGGGTCGCACCCGGCTCGCCGAAGAGGTCACGGACGCGGTTGGCCGGAATGAGCTTGAAGCCGGCGCCAGCCAGATCCCCGGCGGCAAGTTCTGCCGCTTTACGGTCGGCCAGGGTCACGGTGTCGCCGTCAATGGAGTCGATGAAGAAATACCAGCCCTCGAAAGGGCCATCGGTTATTTCGATATATAAAGTGCTTTCACCCGGCTCGTTGAGCTCGGATTTCCATACCCAGCCCTCGGGGGCGGCGGTAATGACGCCTTCCGCGTTAGCCACGATGCGTCCTGTCGCCAAGGTGGGTTTCTGATACGGGAATGCCACGAAGCTGTCCCCGGGTTGGATCGTCATGTTGAATATGCCGACCACGTTGTCGCTTGTCTGGCCTGACACGAGTCCTGCGCAAAGCAGGAGAATGCCAAGCAGTCCTAATCCGATTCGATTGATTCCAAACGCCTTCATTTTCTTTCCTCCATGAATAACACTATCCCTTACCTCGCCGTATCAACTCCCTGTTTCAACAGCATCCTTTCTTTCCGGTCCCGGCTTTGTTGCCTGCTCCTCCTTTCGTCATGCGCTACATTTTTAACCAAAGGGCCAGCATTCTTCCAGTGGCTGGTCTCTGGACATCGTGTTTGCATGTTCGACAATATAGGGGATGTGCTTAAATGAAATTCATGCGAGGGGAGAAATCCGCGCAAACGCTATCGGGGACGGGGCAAGGATAGTGGCATTTTTTTCCGTTTTGGGTTGTTTTTGATGTGATTGCGGGCCGAAAATGCATCGTGGGGTGCCGCGACCTAAAGTAATGCGCTTGTAGCTGGGGCGGTGACCCCGGAGGGTGCATGGGCTAGCGACCGGGAGAGAGGCTGCGCCATGCGCCTTCTCGTGGGCACCGGGGTCACCGACCCCGGCTACAAAGCTTTTCCTGCTACAAAGCTTTTCTGCTACAAAGCTTTTCCGGCCCACGGCTTTAGCGGCTCCACGGTTTTACGGTGCGACGGCGTGGATGCGCAGGAAATAGGGAGTTGCCGGTGGTGGGGATTCCTGCGACCAGGTGTTGGTACCGGTGCCGGTTATGCTCCAGGTGCCGCCGGTAACCGCCGACCAGCTTGACGCCGTGATGCCGTTGGTGGCGACATAAAGATGCCAGAGCGTATTGGTGGCACCGCCTTTGGCACCGAGCCAAGTCAATTCCGTGGTCCAGTTGGTGGGGCCGGGACTGATATTCAGGTCGATAATGCGCAGATAGGATTCAGGGTCAGTGGGATCGGTGCCGGCAATGTATTCCGCGCGGTTGAGGATGCCGTTGGTGTCGGAATCGTAGCCATCGGCGTCGTCCCAGGTGTCGCCGGGTGCGAGTTCGATGCCATGATCCACGAACCAGCGCATGGGCGTGCCTTTCGTCGTGAGCAGGGCGCGTGGCATGCTTCGCCAACCGGCGATGCCGTTGGTTTTGGCGGAGCCGAGGTTGGCGGCAATACCATAGTCGAGGGGGGCATCAATGTTTTGCGGAAACGTTGGGAAAACCGCCTCCGGCCCCGTTATCCAATCGCCGTTGTTGCGGTAAATAATCCCCGCCTCGGTGGCCGTCGTATTAGAGGTGGTATTGAACCATCGGAAATAGAACGGTGTTTCGGAAAGTATGGCTCCTGCTGAATTGGTCATCGCACTACTGAAGTCAAGGTGCGGATTGTCAATTTTCCAACCGTAATTTCCAATAACGATATCATCATCGGCACCATAATCAGCCGAAATGGGATGTTCTGCACCAATGGCCCATCCCGTCAAACCTGAACCTGCCGTCAGTAAGGCCGCAAAATCGGTATTATTTCCGGGATCCGCTATGAGCTGGAAGAGATGAGCCGCTTGTCCGGTGATGTCTTGGCCTGAAACGCGGAATAAACGTGTTGTCTGGCCGGAATAATCGGAATCGATGTACCAGTCAACGGTGTCCGCAGAAGATTGTCCTAATGCGTATCCCCCCAGGAGCATAAGCAGGCTGATGGAAAATCGCATGATTCTTCTTGTTGTTGTACGTTTCATAAATAATGATCCTTAGGGGGGGGCGATGAGCGTGGTGCCGTCGTTGGATCCCCATATTGAGTAGTAGTGCGTGATATAGGGGGGGGTGTTGGTGTGGAGCATCGCCTGATTGGTTCCCTGGTAGACGAGGGTGCCGTCGTTGGTGGTGGCGGGATAGGTGTTGGTGCTGAAACGCAAATGAGCCAGGTCGCTTTCGAAACCGATCGTGGTCGGCTGCGCCCACCGTAATGATACGCGATTATCAAGCGCGGTGGCCCGCAGGTTGATATCGCCGTAGACGGTGTCGCGGAAGGCGGCGACGGTTGCGGCTGTGTTACGAATCGTGCGGGCGTTGTCGCGCTGGTCGGCAATGCCGGTGGCAACGGAGTTGAAATTTACGCTTGGATTTGAGAAGTAGCCGATACGTGTACCGGGGGCGTATGCCATGATGGTGCGGTATTGCACGCTGTTTGCCCAGAAACGGTGTCCGTAGGAATAGGCGTAGGCTGCGCTGCTGGTAGCGCTGTCTGGATCATGGTTGCAGCCCAGATTATGGCCGACTTCATGGACGAACGTGAACTGGGTTGCATAATCCTGCCGGGTTACGGAAAAGGCCCAGTTCGCGAATATACTACTGTTTGTGTTCATCACGTAGCCCATGCCTGAATAGCCGCCGGTGTCTGTGCGCCCGGTAAAGAGGGTTACGACATCGGCACCGTATTGGTCGCGCAGGGTGTGTGCGCTATCCATGTGACCGTCCGTCGTGCCCTTCAGCCGTTCGAGCTCGGTTTGTAGGTTTCCTGTTTCTGCATAGGCGATTTCAGCAAGATGCACCAGTCGTAACACTGCCTGCGCCTGGCTGGTGCTCAAGGAAAGGTTGGCTTGGGATATGGCGGCATCGATTCTTGAAATGATGCCCGATTGTCCACCGGCGGCTGTGCGGGCTTCGGCGGTGTAGACGGCCAGCACATCAATCGTCTGGGCCAGAATGGGGTCATCAATGTGGCATAGCGAGGCGAGTAATGCGCTGAAAATCAGCTTTATGCGTATCGGGTTGCGTGCTCTCATCAGAGACCCCCGTTGGCAGAGGCAGTCAAATTCGGAATCAGCGGCGGGGCATTCGGTAGCAGCCGGTCGTCGTCGATTTCCAACAGGAAATACCGGTTATCGCCGGCATACGCGATCTCAAAATGACCGTCGCCGGGCACATGTGCCGAGGCGGTGATGGCGTCGTCGCAATAGCTGACGATAACCTGACTACAGGGGACCCCCTCAACATGGCCGGAGAAGACGCCCCGCTGCGGATTGTGTCGTTGATGCCGGTCGATAATCACCGGGAGCGTGCGGCCGTTTACGATCGGGAGCGTAAGTCGCTCGACGGGCGATCCAGATAGGTTCATTGCCAGCAGTGCAGGAATCGGCGTCAATGTGACCTGTGCACTCGTGCGCGCATGCGGGAAGCTTGCGGGGCCGGCTGACGGGCGAACGGCTTCGCGTGGCACGAGCTTGATTGTGACGCGCTCGTGATCTACCGGCGTAGCGGGTGCCTGCGCGGGGGTGGGGGGCGTGGTTCGAGCCGGGACTTCAGGGCAGACAGGTGCCGGACGCATTGAGAGCGTGGCGTTTATGCCCGCAGCCAATGCCGCCAGTAACAGCATCAGCATCACGAAATAATCAGCTAATCTCATGTAATGGCGTCAGTAAGCAGAGGCTGTGCCACGGATTGGCAGAATCAGCTTATCTGTTCGAAAGAGAGCCCCACATGACCGGCGATGGCACTCATCCACAGGCAGTCATCCGCATTGAATGGCGGGTCTTTAATGCTGCGGCCAATCATGAATTGCCCGATCGGCCGCGAGTTAGCCAGGATCGGTACGAGGATCACGCTGGCAACACCCAGTTCGCGCAATACCACATCGTCGCCATAAACATGTTGCTGGTTCTTGAGGGAGTAGATCGTGGCATCACGTCCTGCGAGATTTTTCGCGGCCATGCAGGTTCCGGATTCAATCAGAACCCGGCAACGGCTGGCGGAGATGCCGGGGCGGCGACCCGCATAGAGTCGTCCTTGCAGATGTTGACGGGTTCGGTCGATAAAGGCGGCAACCACGCATTCGCTTGGAATACATCGGAAAATCCCCTCTTGCGCGATCATCAGGATGTCGTTGAAGGCATAGCGGTCGCGAATGGCCAGCATCAGCTCCGATAAAAAATGGGCCATCTGTAGTTGCACATCAACCGGGTTCGGCTTCGGAGGGGCTTTCTGCAGGCTGCTGGTCAGGCTGTTTGCCACATCCGATGAGCTGACTTTCCCCCATTCGGCGATACGCGTCATCATGACCATGTCTTCGGTCGAGAGGTTGAAGAATTCGGCCATATTCGGGTCGCCTTCCGCCGCGCTACCGACGAATTCAGGCAACGACAGATTCGGTTTCTTGAGGAATTCGCGAATCGAATCGGTGGCGGCACCCACGATTTGCTTGCTTGAAGGGGTGTTGCCGAAAATCAGGTCGGAAACCGTGATCGCCAGTTGAATGGCACTATTGCGTTTTTCTCGCACGTCCGCGGACAAATGGGTGTCCGTGGTGTCGGTCAGGTTCCAGTATGTGGAAATCGCGTTTGAAATATCCGAAAACCGGACGCCGAAGACCTCTTCGCATGCGTTCTCGATGTTAACTTTCTTTTCGTTGATACGCAGTTCCATGTCGTGGTAAAGCTCGGGGAATCCATGCGCGAGAACAAGCCTGGGGATCTGCTGCATCAAGCCGGTCACAAAAAGCTCCTCAGGCGTCTCGTCCTTGGCGGCATGGGCCAGGTACATCGCCAGGTTGGCCGTGCTATAGGCGCACACCAGCAGCCGGTAGAGGTCTTTCTGTTGGGTGTCTCCGGAATGCTTGTTGAAAATCGACAGCCCCATCGCCAACTGGTGAATGCGCTCGAATCCGAACAGAACGACCGCCGAGGAAATGGTGCGTACAGGGTTTCTCGGACGGTAGCCTGCGGAGTTGGCAATCGCGATGAGTCTCGAGGTCAAGGCGGCGTCGCGCATGATAACTGCCGTCAGGTCCGCTGCCGATGTGTTCTTGCCGAGTGTCATGCGATTTAGCGCCTGCACGTTTTCGTCAAGTGCAGGAATGCTGTCATCCTGGCGCAGGCGCTGGACAATCTCGTCCGCACTTGTGAAGGGCTTTGCCGTTTTTTCAGTCATAGCTGCTTATACTGCCGTGTTATCGCTTGGAATTCAATAAAGGTTTTTTCAATTGTTCGCCATATTCAATGGCATCCATCCTGCTTGACAGGCGTCTTGTCTGCAGGTGGATTAAGCAAGCGGGACATGTCGTCTTGCAGGAGGATCATGTTATGACATATGCCGAACCGTTAAGTTTCTTAAAAGGAGCCAGGGTGATGATCACGGGGGGGACGGGATCCCTCGGGCATGCGTTAACACGAATTCTGTTAAGCGAAAGTCAGGTGTCCAGTGTAATTATCTTCAGTCGTGACGAGTATAAGCAGTACCAGATGCAGTTGCAAATGCCCGCGAACGCGCTGAAACGGATGCGATTTTTCCTAGGAGATGTGCGTGACGAGCAGCGGTTGCGCCGTGCCATGCGCGGTGTCGATTACGTGATTCATGCGGCGGCACTTAAGCATGTTCCGGCGGCGGAGTATAATCCGTTCGAATTCATCAAGACCAATGTCATGGGCGCGGAAAATGTCATCAACGCCTGTCTGGACACGGGCGTAAAGCGTGTGGTCGCGCTAAGTACGGATAAAGCCGCGACACCGATTAATTTGTATGGGGCGACTAAATTATGTTCGGACAAGCTTTTTGTGTCGGGGAACAACTACAGTGGTAAAAACCCGACGCGTTTTGCTGTCGTTCGCTATGGCAACGTGGTTGGAAGCCGGGGCAGTGTGGTCCCCTTTTTCCTGCAGGAGCGGGCCAAGGGCGTCTTGCCGATCACCGATCGGAATATGACCCGATTCTGGATTACGATCGAACAAGGGGCGTGGCTGGTATTCAATGCGTTGCGCCAAATGGCGGGGGGCGAGATCTTTGTCCCGCGAATTCCCAGTATGCGAGTCGAGGAATTGGCGCGGACCATAGCGCCGGAATGCGAAATGAAGGAAGTCGGCATTCGGCCCGGGGAGAAAATGCATGAGGTGATGGTCCCGTTGGATGATGGTCGGTCCACAATGGCCTTTGATACCCATTTTGTAATTCTTCCCCAGCAATCGTTGCCGCAATGGGCCATCAAGGCTGACGATTGCATTGCCAGGGGTGGCAAACCTTGCCCCTCCGATTTCTATTTCGGCAGCGATAACAATACCGAATGGCTACAGAACGGTGAATTAGCCCGGATGATTGCCTGTCTTGATCTACCGGAAGCCCAGGCGTGGTCTCTTGAACGTGGTCTCAGTGGGCATTCGTGAGCATGAAAAAGATTCCTTATGGCCGGCATACGATCACGGAGCAGGATATCGAAGCCGTGGTTCACGTGCTGCGTTCCGATACCTTGACGCAAGGGCCTTGCATTGCTGCGTTTGAGGCCGCATTTGCCGACTATGTCGGGGCTCCCTATGCCGTGGCCGTAACCAATGGCACCGCCGCGCTGCATCTCTGTGCGTTGGCCTTGGGCGTACAGCCGGGGCAAAAGGTCATTACGACGCCAATCACCTTTGCGGCGACCGCCAATTGCGCCCGGTTCGTAGGGGCCGAAGTCGTTTTTGCCGATATTGATCCGGAAACGTATCTGCTGGATATTACCCAAGTGGAAACCCTATTGGCGACGGCCCCGAAAGGAACCTACGCCGCCATCATCCCCGTTGATTTTGCAGGCAGGGCGGTTGACCTTGAGGCATACCGTCAGCTGGCCGATGCGTATGGATGCCGTCTGATCGAGGATGCCTGCCACGCCCCCGGTGGCTTCTTTACGGATGCCGCGGGCCAGAGACAAGGCTGCGGCAATGGTCAGTTCGCGGATGCCTCTGTTTTTTCATTTCACCCCGTCAAGCATATCGCGGCGGGTGAGGGGGGCATGATAACCACTGCCAGCCGCGCGCTATATGAACACTTGCGGAACCTGCGGACGCATGGCATCCAGCAGATTCCCGAAAAACGGGAGCAGAATCACGGCGTCTGGTACTACGAAATGCAGATGCTGGGGTACAACTACCGGATGACCGATATCCAGGCTGCATTAGGGACGAGTCAGTTAACGCGCGCCGGGCAGGGCTTGCAACGGCGACATGCGTTAGCGAGAACGTATCAGGAAGCCTTAGCAGGTCAGGCGTTTATAACGCATTTGCCTTCATACTCCGAGGGGCACGCCTACCACCTGTTCGTCGCTGAATTCAAGAATCGTGATGGACTGATCATGCATTTGCGTGAAAAGGGAATCTTTGCCCAGGTCCATTATATCCCGTTGCACCTGATGCCGTATTTCCGTGACCAGGGGGGATGGAAGGCAGGTGATTTGCCCTGTGCGGAAGCCTATTACCGTGGCTGCCTGAGCCTTCCGCTTTACCCGGCTTTAAGCGATACGGAGCAACAGTATGTCATCAAATCCGTGTTTGATTTTTACGGATGAGGCGCCAGGTGCAGGCAATTATTGCCGATCCTGGGCTGGCGCCGCTTGTGCTAGTCGCCTTCTAAGGCATGATAAATGGCAGCTATTGTGGCGGCAGGGACCGTCGGGAGCAAAACGTTGAAGTCGTCGGTTACATCTGGATACCGCACGGGCAAAACGACCGTTTCATGGCGGAGTCGTGCTGCCCCAGTTTATTCTTTTTCCCTCATGTTTCTTATGTATTTCGGGGTTACAGTAGTAGCCTCGGATCAAACCACTATTGCTCAGCCGGACCTTCAGGTCGGTGGATTTTCTGTTTTCGGGACGAATGTGACGGGAGCCACCAGCGTGACCTCGGGGTGGGGCAGCGTTTATATGGACGGCAATCTCCAGGTCAATTCCAATGTGGTGGTCAACGGGCAGATCGTGAGCACCAACCTAGTACAAGTCAGGCGCATTGCTATCAGCAAGAATGATCAATTATTGACGGCTGGATCGGCGATCCAGCCGGTTTCGTCGTATGTCCGTGTGCGTGGTGATACGGAGCCGGTCTCACTGGGTAGCCCGCAGATCGCGGCCGG
Organism: bacterium; assembly: GCA_020048935.1. Lineage (GTDB taxonomy): Bacteria > Verrucomicrobiota > Kiritimatiellia > UBA8416 > UBA8416 > UBA8416. The sequence continues at coordinate 11,790 of JAIFLS010000029.1, forward strand.
TCAGCCGGGGCAGTTGCTGACGTTGCAAGGCGTGGCGAGCGGATTGAAGGTGAACCTGGTCAACGGGAATGGCTTGCGGACCAATCTGGAGCAGCCGTTCAGCCTCGGGGAATACGATACGATCCAGTTTATTTTTGATGACAGTAGCGGTAATTGGGTGGAGATCAACAGGAGTAACAATCGATGGAGCAACTAACAGGAGAAGCTCATGTATGAAAAACCAGGATGCAGGCGGCCTTTAATACGCCTGAAACACGCGGACCTTGTCAGGTTCGGCAACAACGGGCAGGAAACGAGTACACAACAGGAAACAGGAGGAAGCATGAAGAGGGTATGGCAGTTATTAACGCTGGCATTGGGGTTTGTGGCAGGGACAACAGCACTCGCCGTTGAGGACGGACTGGGTACGAACCATGTGCGCACGCTCAAGGTTTATAACGGGATTCTGCTCGGAGGGGAGACGATTACGAGCTGGGAAGACGTTTCCGGCAGTACGTTGACAAATAATTCCATCGCGACCGGTATGATCCAAAATGGGGCCGTGACGGCGGATAAGATCGGTGCAGCCGTGGCTGGTGCCGGTTTGACCGGAGGCGCGGGCAGTGCGCTCGCGGTTGGGCAAGGCGACGGTATCAGCGTTGGGGCCGATGCGGTGGCCGTGGACAGTACGGTCATTCGTAATACCGGCAACCAGACCGTCTCGGGGATCAAGACCTTTGACGGGACGGTGATCGTGCCGGCCCCGTCGGCGGATACGCATGCGTCCACCAAGAAATATGTCGATGACAAGCTCAGCAGTTCGGTGGCCTCGGGCTCCGCTAGCAACCAAACCTTGCGCTGGACCGGCACGGTATGGACCAATACCGCCGGGCTGACCGTGGATGGCAGCAGTAACGTCGCCGTCGGCGGCACGCTGGGCGTTACCGGCATCAGCACCCTTTCGGCCACGACCACCTCGACCACGAAGGACACGGGGGCCCTGGTTGTCGAAGGCGGCGTGGGTGTCGAGGAAAACCTCAACGTCGGTGGTAACATTGCGGCCACCGGTAATATCGGAGCGTCCGGAAATCTGACGACGACAGGCGATCTTTCGGTGAATGGCAACACGACGCTTGGGAATGCGGGCACGGATACGATTACCTTCACTGGCAAGGCGGCCAGTAGCCTGAATATGGACAATACCTACACGGTAACCGGGCTGGCCGCTCCATCTGCAGATGCGGATGCGGCGACCAAGCTATACGTCGACAGCGCCATCAATGGGCTCTCGTGGAAAGCGCCCGTCGTGGCATCGACCGATGGAAACATTAATCTGGGTGCTACTCTCGACGGCGTCGTCATTGATAGCGTCGTCACCTTGGCGGTAGGTGACCGCCTCTTGGTGCGCGCCCAGTCGACCGCCAGCCAGAACGGTATCTATGTGGTCAATGCGGGCGTCGCCACGCGGGCGACTGATCTGGATGCGACGGCGGAACTCGCTGGAGCAGCCGTATTTGTAAGGGGTGGTACCGCCCGCGCCGGCACGGCGTGGGTCTGCACAACCCCGGGCATTACGCTGGGTTCGGCTACGCTGACCTTTACGCAGTTCGCCTCCCCCGGAACGTATACAGCAGGGGACGGGCTCAATCTGGCCGGACTGGAGTTCTCGGTCGATGCGGCCGATATTACCGGTGCTGGTCTTGAAGTCAACGGGAGCGATATCCGTATTGCTGCCGCTGCGGCTGGCGCTGGTTTGACCGGCGGTGCCGGCAGTGCGTTGGCCGTAGGAGCTGGCGATGGTATCTCCGTGGCGGCTGACGCCGTGGCGGTGGACTCCACCGTTATTCGTACAACCGGAGCACAATCGATTGCCGATGTCAAAACGTTCACATCCTCCCCGGTCGTGCCAACGCCGACCACGGACATGCAGGCGTCCACCAAGAAATATGTCGACGACAAGCTGAGCAGCTCGGTGTCGAGTGGGGCGTCGACGAATGAAACCTTGCGATGGACCGGAACAACCTGGACGAATACCGCCGGACTGACGATTGATGCAAGTTCCAATGTGATCGTCGCGGCCTCGACCCAGTCAACGACCAAGGATACGGGGGCACTGATCGTTGAAGGCGGCGTGGGCGTTGAGAAGAACCTCTATGTCGGCGGCGCGGCTGGCGTGACGGGGAATATCACCGTTGGCGGTACGGCAGGGATCACGGGCATCACGACGTTGTCGGCTTCGACCGCCTCGACCGACAAGGATACTGGAGCGTTGGTCGTCGAGGGTGGCGTCGGTGTCGAGGGTGCGATCAATGCCGGTGGTGCGATTGCCGCCGTCGGGAATCTATCGGCTGGGGGCAACATCACCGCGACAGGGGATATTTCCGCGAACGGCAATACGACACTCGGTAATGCGGGTACGGATACGATCACCTTCACGGCCAAGGCGGCTAGTGACCTGAACATGAATACCTCTTATAAAGTGACCGGACTGGCGGCCCCGACCGCAGCGGCCGATGCGGCCACCAAGCTGTATGTTGACAGTGCGATCAACGGACTATCCTGGAAAGATGCTGTCAAAGTCGCCACCACGGCTTCCGGCACGTTGTCCTCCTCGTTTGCCAATGGACAGACGGTGGATGGAATTGCGCTGGTCACCGGTGACCGCATCCTGATCAAGAATCAGAGCAGCCCGGTCGTGAACGGAGTCTATGTCGTCCAGGCTAGCGGAGCCCCTGTCAGGGCCGAGGATATGAATGCTAGTGATGAACTGGCCGGTGCGGCGGTATTTGTCGCGCAGGGCACCGCCAACAACGGAACGGCTTGGGTATGTACCACGCCCCTTGCCGCGATTGGGACAGAAGACCTCACCTTCACACAATTCGCTTCGCCCGGCACTTACAGTGCGGGTGACGGCATGGATCTGGCCGGGCTGGTGTTCTCTGCCAAACCGGCTGATTTCGCAGGTACGGGCCTGGAGGTCAACAGCGGTGACCTGCGCATTGCGGCCGCTGCGGCCGGTGACGGGTTGACGGGCGGTGGCGGAAGTGCGCTGGCGGTCAACACCAGCGTGGTTCGGACGACCGGTGCTCAATCGATCGCCGATGTGAAGACCTTCACCTCCTCCCCGGTCGTGCCAACGCCGACCACGGATATGCAGGCGTCCACCAAGAAGTATGTCGATGACAAACTCAACAGTTCGGTGGCCTCGGGGTCCGCTAGCAACGACACCTTGCGCTGGACCGGCACGGTATGGACCAATACCGCCGGGCTGACCGTGGACGGCAGCAGTAACGTCGCCGTCGGCGGCACGCTGGGCGTTACCGGCATCACCACCCTCTCCGCGACGACCACCTCGACGACCAAGGACAATGGCGCGTTGGTTGTGCAAGGCGGCGTGGGTGTCGAGGAGAACCTCAACGTCGGCGGTGCTGTGAAAGTGGCCTCCACGACGGCATCAACCGATAAGGATAGCGGCGCACTGGTGCTGGAGGGCGGACTGGGACTGGAAGGGGCCATCAATGCGGGCGGCAATATTGATGGTGCCGGAACGTTGACGATTGATGGAAACACCACGCTGGGTGATGCCGTCGCAACGGATACCGTCACCATCAATGCCAAGACAACTCTGGGTGGTTCCGTCGTGCTGACGCCGTCCTCTTTGCTTGATATTGCTGTCACAGGAATCACGGCCACCCACATTCAACTGCCATATCTACAGGTGCGCGGAAATGGAGGACCGATTGATGTTACCGCCAATCCTCAGATTGCCGCTGGCACTGCGGGGCAGATGGTGACACTGCAGGGGATGTCGGACACCAACACATTGAAGCTGGACGACGGGACCGGGCTTGCTTTGTCCGAGGGGGTCGCGTTTACGCTGAAAGCCGGTCATTTGATCCAGTTTATCTATGACGGCAGCGTTTGGCGCGAGACGTTCCGCACGGTTCCGGCACCTTAAGGGTGGCATGATGAAAGGACCGTATAGAGGGAAATGGCTGCTGCTGTTGCTGGTGCCCGTCGGGATATGGGGTGCTGGCGCAGCAGCGGTCCACGACGGGGAAGGGACCAGTCATGTCGGGGCGCTGAGTGCCACGTCCATTGCCCTGGGCGGCGATCAGCGTGCCCAATGGCCTGCACGTAATGCCAGTGCCGGGGGTGGCCCTTTCGACTTCAGGACGCATTCAAACCAGGTGTTCTGGACGTCGGCCGTCCTTTCAAGTGGCCTGCTCAAGAATGTAAAGGTGCAGGTGGATCAAGGGACGGCAGCGATCAATATTGTCCGTGCCAAGTGGACTGACGCCTGGGGCACGTACAGCGTGGTCGGCGGTTTTGAAGCCGATGGCAGTGGAGCGACGTTTACCAACTGGACGTCGGCCTGGGTGAGTAATGACTATCGCCTTGGTGTTGTCGTGACCAACTTTACGACCGGTACGAACCTATGGTGGTCGATCGAGTACAGCCGGTGAGGAAAGGAATGCTGCCGGGGCATGTCATAAACAATGCGAAACGCGATTACCATAACGGGGTTGCTCCTGACCGCTTGCCTAGCGGTGTCCGGCCAGGTGCATTATGTCTCGCACTGGGGATCGCATACGCCGCCGTTTGATTCCTGGGAAACCGCGGCTACCAACGTGGTTGATGCGCTTGACGTGGCGTCTGACGGTGCGGTTGTCTGGGTCACGAATGGCGTCTACCGCAGCGGTAGCGCCGATGTCGGCGGGCTTCATGCACGCGCGTATATAACGCGCGCGATCACGTTGGGCAGCATCAATGGCGCGAGCCATACGGTGCTTGAGGGGGCCTTTCACAGCGCGAGCGTGCCGGTCGGTTCGGATGCGGTGCGGACGCTGTACATGACCAATGGCGTTCTCGACGGCTTTACATTGCGCCGGGGCGGCACGGCGGAGGCGGGCGACGAATCCGCGATTTCCGGTGGTGGTGTCTATGCCGATGGCGGCGTGCTTCGCAATATCCGTGTCGCGGGGAATCATGGCCAGACGGCCGGTGGGGCCTGGCTCCAGAATTGCAGTGTCAGTAACGCCGTTTTCTCCGCCAACCTTTCCGAAACCGGACCGCGGGTCAAAATCAACAGGCAGGTCTTTTTGGAGAACTGCCGTTTCAACAGCGACGGCATGATGTTTCCGGATGCTCGCATTCTCGGGACTAATGGCGTGGAAATCGTGAATGGAGACGATGCAACCTCGGTGGACCTCGGGACGCACTTCGGGCAGGTGCATGCCATTACTGCCGCGGTCAGTCATGTTTTCATGGTGACCAATCAGGGCGTCAGGCCGCTGTTGGTCAGTGATGTCGCCTTTCAGGGCGGCAACACGAACGACTGGGCCGTCCTCGGGTGGCCCGGCAGTGGCATTGAGCCGGGCGCATCGGCACCGTTGACCATCCGCTTCGATCCCCAGGCCCCGGGCGTTCGTCGTACGCTTCTTTTTGCCTTCAATAATGACCCCGACGATGATCCCTACGCCCTCTGGTTGAGTGGCGAGGGCGTCCAGGCGGAAATGCTCGTGCTGGCGACGAATGATTACAGCGTACTCAGCAACGGGGTGGTGAACCCATTGCTTGCGCAGGGCACCGACTTCGGGGATGTCCGTCTCACCGGTGATCCGGCTGCAAACGCCTACATTGTCACGAATACTGGCAGTGCGACAATGCATATCTCGTCGATCGCGGCCAGCCAGATGAATGCCTCTGATTTTTCTGTGACCGACCCCGCTGCGTTCCCCGTCTCCGTAGCGCCGGGCGGCACCAATACGGCCACGCTGGTGTTTGCGCCACAGGCGCTCGGGTATCGGGCAACGCTGCTGCGGGTCGAGAGCGATGCGGTCAATAGTCCCTACCTCTTCGGCATCATCGGGCGTGGCGTGGAGCCGGAGATGCGTGTACTGGGAACGAACAGCGCCTGGGTGGTCAATGGCGACAGCACCCCCGCATTCGCCGACGGTACGGATTTCGGCTTGTTCACGGCGGCTCCCATTGTCCGAACCTTTTCCATCACCAATGCGGGTAGCCATTTGCTGACGCTGACCGGTACGGCGCATGTCGTCATGCGGGGTGCCAATCCAGCCGACTTCACCGTGACGGCCCAGCCGGTTTCCCAGATTGCGCCAGCAAGTGCCGCTACTTTCACGATATCCTTCACGCCGTTGGTGGCCACGTCGCGCACGGCGGAGGTCTTTGTTTACAGCGATGATGTGTATTATACAAATGCCGTTTACCAGTTCAGCATTCGCGGCGCGTGTGATCCCGCCAACCTGTTTGCCAATATCCAGGCCGATGTTCGACCCGCTAGCTCGGTGGCGATGGCCTGGGGCGATTTCAATAACGACGGCCTCGCCGATCTGGCGGTATGCGGCAACGATGGTAGCGAACGCTTTACCTCGCTCAATATGAACCTCGGTGGCGGCAGTTTCAGCAATATCAATGCTGGGTTGCCCGGGGTAGACTCCGGGCAGCTCGCCTGGGGCGATTGCAATAATGATGGCTGGCTGGATCTGGCGGTTTCGGGTATCAGTACCAGCGGTCCGCTGACTGCGGTATTCCGCAATAATAGCGATAGCACGTTCAGCAACATCGATGCAGGGCTCACGGGACTTTATGCGGGCGGGCTGGCGTGGGGTGATCTGGATAACGACGGCGACCTGGATCTATTCGTGTCCGGTTATACGCTCAGCGACTCCGCCAGCCCGCTTTACCGGAATAATGGGGATGAAACCTTCACGCTCGTCAGCACCTCGATTCCGGACCTGCGCGATGGTCAGGCGGCCTGGCTGGATGCGGATCAGGATGGCTGGCAGGATCTGCTGGTCAGCGGTCAGTCCGGCGAAGACCGTATAGCCAGGGTTTACCGCAACATCAGTGGTGTCCTGACGAATCAGGCAAACGCGGGGCTAGCGGGTGTTTCGCATGGTGGCTTTGCGATCGCCGATTTCAATAATGACGGTATGGCCGATATCGCCACGACGGGCTACGGGACGGAGGGAAGGCTGAGCGATGTGTACACGTACGGCGGTTCAAACAGTCTTTATACGATTACGACGACCTCGCTGGAGCCGCTCTGGCTAGGGCGCGCCGCCGCGGGCGATCTGGATAATAACGGATGGATGGACTTGATGCTTTCCGGTGAAGGATCGGGTGGGGTGCGGGCAACGCGACTCTATATGAATCACAGTGGCACTTTCTCGAATATCACATCTGCCATTCCCGATTTGCGCGTATCAAGCATGGTGTTTGGTGACTATGACGATGACGGCGATCTGGATACTGCCGTTGCCGGATTGTCGGCAACGGGTCAATTCTCGGCCATTTATCGGAACCTGTCTGCTGCCTCGAATCAACCCCCCAGTGCACCGGCAGGATTGATGGCAACGTTGACCAACGGAAATGAGGTCGCATTGCGCTGGGATGCGGCGACGGATGACAAGACCACTGCCGGATCCTTAACCTACAACCTGTATGTCGGAACCAGTATGAATCCTGTTGGTTTACTCAGTCCGCATTCGGATTTGGCGACGGGGAAACGCCGTGTGTTCTCGACAGGCAACACCGGGCACCGGCGGGAATGGCGTGTGCGGAACCTGCCGGTCGGCGAAACGATAGTTTGGGGGGTCCAGGCGGTTGATGGGGGCTATGCCGGAAGTCTGTTCACGAATGGAGCGCCCATCGCGGTGCCGGCCTTACCCGACTTCGTGGTCAGTGGCATCCACATCCAGCTTGTGCCGTTCAGTGCCGCCGTCACGATTCTCAATCAGGGAACGACCGCCGCGAGCGCGGGTCGGCTGTCGGTATGGCTGAATCGTGCGACAGTCCCTGTTGACGGCCAGGGGGCCGACGTCACGCAGAGCGTCGGCGAGCTTATGCCAGGGGCAACCAACACGGTGGTCTTCACCAATTTCACGATTCCAACCAATACCGCGACCCACGTGTTCCGTGCCTTCATCAATAGCGACCGGGTGGAGGATGAAAGCAACAAGGATAATAACCAACTCGCCCTCACGTATGTTCATACGGTTTATGAGCCGTTCTGGTTCCGTGCGGTGGCGCTGACAAACAACGTCTACCTGCGCTGGATCAATCCCACTAATATAGGCATGCAATCATCACAGGTGCTCATTCATCATGGCACCACCAACTACCCGGCCAGTCCGGCGGAAGGCGCGCCGATTTACCAGGGATCCGCGCAGGTCTATGAACATACCGGCATCACCCCCGGTCATGTCAATTTCTACACCATCTGGTTGACCAACGACGAGACCAACTGGCTGGATCCGCCGCGGTAGGCTCCGGCGTACGTCTTCCCGTGACGGGTAGCGAGGGCATGCTCACGGGTGTTTGATGCGTAAGCGGTTGTGCTCATCCGTATCATGACCGCATCGCAACGATAATCGTAATCACAAATCGTAATCACGGTCTTGCCATCCTGTTCATGGTCTAGCCCGTCTTTCCGCAAGGCTTTAAGGCGATAATCCCAGCTCCCCAAATTTTCCCGTCATTCCTGAAATATGGCGGATTATGGCTGTTTTCAGCAGGATAAATGTCAACATCGGAAGGCGACCAGGGCGCGGAGCATCCTTAGATGCCGCGGTCGGCCAGGATCTCTAGCTCGGCGGTCGGGACTTCCTCGATCACCTGCATGCTCATCCAGTTGCCGGCGCGGTAGCGGGCAAGGAATACCGTGCTGGCGATGAGCACATGGCAGACCAGGATGGCCCAGAAGACATGGTCGGAGGCCCCCGCGTAGTGCGCGATGAAGGTGGGCAGCACCAGTGTGCCCCAGGAGATCGCCAGGCTGGCCCGCATCGCGAAACGGGTGTCGCCCGCGCCGCGTATGGCATGGCTGAAGACGATGCAGAAACCGTCGAAGACGAGGTAGGCGGTGATATAGCGCATGTAGACAATGGCGGTTTCGAGGGCCTGGAGCTGCGAGGGGTCGCCCGGGCGGGCGAACAGGACCAGCAGGGTACGCGGGAAGACCAGCATCCCGAGGCCGACGGCCGCATTGCACAGCAGTGCCAGGATCAAGGCGCTGCGAACCGCCCGGCGGGCCTCGTCCAGGTGCCTGCCCCCGATGCCCTGGCCGACCAGGATCGATACGGTCATGCCCAGTCCGATCATCGGGAGATACACCATGCCGTTGATCGCAAAGGCCATGTTGGCAGCTTCCAGTTCGACGGTCCCCAGCCGTCCCAGCAGGATCACGAAGAGGTTGAAGGCCATCAGGTCGAGCGCGAACTGGACGCCGTTCGGACTGCCGAAGTGCAGCAGGCGGCGCAGGAGGGGCAGGTCCAGCGTCCGGTGCGGGAACGTTCCGAAGCGCTTGCGGTTGCCCGCGCTGAAGAACAGTGCCATCGCGATGGCCAGCCCAAGAATGGTGCTTAATCCGGTTGCCAGCCCGGCCCCGAGGATCCCCAGTTCGGGGCAACCCCAGTGGCCGAAGATCAGCATGTAGTTGAGGATGATGTTGGCGGCGGAGCAAGTCACTTCGATCAACATGACCACGGCCGTTTTGCCCCGTCCGCTCCAGAAGCTGTTCAGGGCGGCCAGCAGGATCGGGGCGAAACTGAGCCGGGCCAGCGACTCGAAGTAGATGATCTGCTGTTCGATGACTCCCTCGCCGTGCCCCATCCATTCGAAGATCATGCGGGCGGCCGGCGTGCTCAGCCCCACGACGATCCCCCCGGCCAGGGCGATATAGATCCCTTGCCAGACCGCCAGTCCCGTGCGCTCCTTCTGGTCCGCGCCCGCGTACTGGGCGACAAACGTCCCCGCGTAGCCGGCCGTGCCCAGGAAGAAGCACATCAGGCAAAAGCATGTCAGTCCGGCAGGCATGGCGGCCGCGATCGCCTCCTGCGAGTAGCGGGCCAGCATGACCCGGTCTGAAAAGAGACGGATCGCATGCCCCGAAGAGGCCATGATCAACGGGAAGGCCACGCGCAGGACCTGCCCGATACCGCCATGTGTCGAGCCGGGGACGTGTATCATGCCATACGACGGAGTAGATGGTTTCAGTAGGTGGTGATGATCACGTTTTCCAGTGCCACGTAGTAGGGGTTGTCGGTGGTGAAGTCGCTGCGATCCTCTTCCCCGATGTAGAGGTCGATGCGGAAATCGCCGCCGGTGCCAGCCTCGAAATGATCCTGGACATCCCAGGTGATGGCAAGCAGCTTCTTGGAGGCAGTGGAACTGATCTCGGCACCGCCGCTCTCTAACAGGGGCTCCTTCAGCTTGAACCGGGTTCCGCGCGCGAGCACGCCGTCATCGGCGGCGGCGGTGAGGAACGGCAGCAGGGGGGCACCATAGGCATCGGAGGCGAACTCGCTGAGCCAGAAATCGCCAACGAACGATCCGTTCAGGTACTTGCCGACATATGTGCCCGAGGTGATCCTTCCCGAACCTTGCATCCGCACGGCACCGATGAAGCTCTCGGGGTACGACCCGAGCAGCACGCGGCCCGATTCGCCTCCGATGGTCGTGTAGCCCCAGACGTCCTGCGACGGGCCGCCGTGGTAGACCTCGACCGGGGTATAATAGGCGGTGACGTAGTAGCGCCCCGGAAGCTCGTTGCCGGGATCCGAGGTGTTCTTGTCATCATCATCATCCTCGCAACCGGTCCAGAGAATCGAGCTCGCCAGCAAGGCCCCGAAGGCCAGCATCTGCAAGGATAACTTACGAATGCCAGTTTTCATGTTCTACACCAATTTTCTTTTTCCGGCGTTGCGCGGTAGCCGCGCAAAAAGCCCCGAGTCCAACCCTCAAGAGATCACAGAAGGTGCGGACTATAACGATTTTCCCGAAGTTGCGCAAACGAAATATGCGGTAAACGCGATGGTGGGTGTGGCAGGGCTTGATTTTCATGCTTCCCGAGTATAACGTAAGGCATCTTTCGTTGGTACGGGCGGTGGCCGCGATGGTGGCCGTCCAGATCGTGTGGTGTGTCAGGCAGGATAGAAACCGGGGCGGACAATGAATGTTTTATGCATAGGGGCGGGATATGTAGGCGGGCCGACGATGGCGATGATCGCCAGGAAATGCCCGGAGGTCAGGGTCACGGTGGTGGATATCAACGTGGAGCGGATAGCCCAGTGGCAGTCGGGCAGCCTGCCGATCTACGAGCCGGGACTCAAGGAGGTGGTTGACGAGTGCCTCAACCGCAACCTGTTCTTCAGCACGGATGTCGACCGCGCGATTGCCGAGGCGGACATGATCTTCGTGAGCGTCAACACGCCGACCAAGACCTTCGGCCAGGGGGCGGGCCGGGCGGCGGACCTGCAGTACTGGGAGAAGACCGCCCGGCAGATCCTGGCCAATTCGACAACGGACAAGATCGTGGTGGAAAAGAGCACGCTGCCGGTGCGCACGGCCGCCGCGATGCAGCGCATCCTCGATTCCGGTCCCGGCACGGTCAAGTTCGAGGTGCTCTCCAATCCCGAGTTCCTGGCGGAGGGAACCGCCATCGCGGACCTCCAGAATCCGGACCGCGTATTGATAGGCGGGCACGCGACGGAGGCGGGCCGCCGGGCCGTGGCCGCGCTGGTGGATCTGTATGCACACTGGGTTCCGCGCGAGCGGATCCTGACGACGAATGTCTGGTCGGCGGAGCTCTCGAAGCTGGCCGCCAACGCATTCCTGGCCCAGCGGGTCAGCTCCATCAATGCGCTGTCCGCGTTGTGCGAGGCGACTGAGGCCGATGTTGGCGAGGTGGCTCGGGCGATCGGCATGGATTCGCGGATCGGGCCGAGATTCCTGAACGCGAGCGTCGGGTTCGGCGGGTCCTGTTTCAAGAAGGACATCCTGAACCTCGTCTACCTGTGCGAGTCCTACGGGCTGGCGGAATCGGCGGCCTACTGGCAGCAGGTTGTCTCGATGAACGATTGGCAGCAGGACCGTTTCGTACGGAACATGGTCGGACGGATGTTCAACACGGTTTCGGGCAAGCGGGTCGCTCTGTTCGGTTTCGCCTTCAAGAAGGACACGGGCGACACGCGGGAGAGCCCGGCTATCCGCGTGGCGCGCCAGCTTGTCGAGGAGCGCGCGCAGGTCGTGGTCACCGACCCGAAAGCGCTCAAGAATGCGGCATCGGATCTGCGTGACCTGGGCGACCGGGTTATCTTCGAGCCGGATCCCTACGCGGCGGCGGCGGGGGCGCATGCGATCGCGCTAATGACCGAATGGGACTGCTACGCGGCGCTGGACTACCGGCGGATCTACGCGGGCATGATGAAGCCGGCCTTTGTCTTCGATGGGCGCAACCGCCTGGACCACCAGGCCCTCTACGAAATCGGGTTCAATGTTTGCGGGATCGGCAAGACGCCATTGAGTGATTTGTAGGACCGGGGCGTGAAAGAGGGCTTGCGGATATCCGGTGATGATGGTTTGGTTTTCCACTATAAGCAAAAAATCGAGGTGGTCAGTGATAGAGAGCGTGGCAGGGCTTTACGGTGTATTGGCGGGGTTGGGCCTCTTCTTTGGTGTGGCGGTGGCCTGTGTTGGCGGCGAGGCGTTGCAGGTGCGTATTCCGCAGCTTGCCCAGTCGGTTCGGAACGCTGAGGCGATCGAATCTCTCGAGGTGGTGCCGGATCGCGATAAGGCCGATATCACGGTTCCTCAGCCGGTGGCGGTGCCGGAACTGCGCGAGGCGGAGTCCAGTGCATCGGCACTCAAGGCGCGTATCACCTTGCTGGAGATGGAGGTGCGGACTGCCAAAAAGTCGCTCGAGACCTTTCAGGCAGAGGCGGAACTGAAGCTCAACGACCTGCTGGATGCGATTGAGGCAGACAAGAAGCGCCAGACGGAAGTCGAGGCCCGGTTGCAGGTGGCGTCGGACGCGCTGGAAGCCCAGAAGACAGCGTCGACGGAAGCGCTGGACGCGCAGAAGGCATCGTCGGCCGAGGTTTTGGCCGAGTTGCAGCGGCAACTCGAGGAGGCGGCAGCGAAACTGGCGGAGGAGCGACGTCTGGCCGAGGCGGCGGCCGTGCTGCAGAAATTGCGCGAGGCCGATCTGCAGGCGCGCGTCGAGCACATGATGGCGGCGGGGGAAGGTGCTCAACTTCAGGTATCCTCGCTGGAGCAGACGCTGGAGCAACTTCGGGGGCAGTTTGACGCGGTGACGGCGCGGCTGCCGGTCCGCGAACTGGAGATAGAGCGTGAGATCGACCGCATCGACCAGGCCTCGCTGGCGCTTGCGCTTGACGAGATCGAGCGCCTGGAACTGGAGCAGGCTGCAGGTGACGCGGTGGTCTTGCAGCAGCAGGCCCTGTTGCAGGAGCAGATCGAGGCGCTACAGAAACAGGCGGCTGAGTCGGGCGAGGCCCTGGCTAGCGCCGCGCGCGAACTCGAGGGGGAGCGGCGGTTGAGTTTCGAGCTGGAAGCGAGATCCAAGGTGCAATCGAAATCACTCGAGGAGACCGGCGCGATGCTCGCAGAGGCCAAGGCGGCCCTGGCGCGGCATTACGACTCCATTCGCGAACAACTGCAGGCGGGCTCGAGCATGCGCCTGGAGGACGGTGTGAAGGGGGGCGAGGGGGAGAAGCTGTTCACGCTATCGACGGACCTGGTTCCACTGATCGGTCAACTGGATGCGGCCACCGCCACGGCGATAGCCGACGTCAAGGCACTGCGCGAGCAGCTTGAGCGCGAGCGAGCCTTTTTCGCGGCTGCTGCGGTGGAGAAGGACTCCGAGCTGTCGGCCGTGCGGGCCGAGCTGGTGGAGATGCAGCAGCGGGTAAAGGCGATCTCGGAAGACGCATCCGCTCGCGCCACCGAGATGGAATCGGCGCATGCGGCCGCGCTGGCGGCCATGACGGAGGAGCATGCCCTGTGCATAGCTGGCCTGAAAGGCGAGCTTGATGGATTGAGGAAAGCGGTGAAAGTCCGCGATCGTGAAATCGGGATGCTGGAGAATGATCTGAAGGCCGAGCGCGACAGCACGGTACGGGTGCTGGACGATGTGCGCGAGACCGAAGCGACCCTCACCGCGAGGATGCGCGAGCTGGAAACCGAGTTCGCTCTGCCGGATACCGACGTCCCCCGCCGCGAACAACCGTGACGGGACCTCTTCCTCGATACGGTCTTCGGTTAGATCGTGCATCATCAACAACGAAAGTGTAGTCCATGAAGAAGATGTCATCCAAGGAAAGAGTTCTTGCCACACTGGCGCGACAGGAGCCGGATCGGGTTCCGATCAATTATGAGGCGAATCCCGGAATTGACCAGCGGTTGAAGACGCATTTTGGCTTGGACCCCAAGGCGGGCGTTGCCTTGAGGGATCGGCTGGGAGTGGATTTCCGTGGTGTGGGAGCTCGCTACACGGGTGCGCGTCTCCACCCGGAAATTCCCGGGCGCAATGTGTGCGCAACGTGGGGCTGGCGCACCCGTTATGTTGAGCACGGCACAGGCGGCTACTGGGATTACTGCGATTTCCCGCTGGTGGCTGCCGATGTGGAAACCGTAGCCAAGTGGCCCATGCCCTCTCCAGACGATTACGATTATTCCAATATCGCCAAGGCCTGCGAGGAAAAGAAGGAATATGCGGTTTACATCGGTAATCCCGGCCTGGCCTGCATCATGAATACGGCCGGTTTCCTGCGTTCCATGGAGCAGATGTTTGTGGATCTTGCGTTGGATGAGCCGGCCGGGTTGTTGATGATTGACCGGATGCTGGCCGTCCAGTTGGAAGTGGCGCGACGAGAGCTTGAGGCGGCCAAGGGTGGCGTTGACTTCATGTGGATCGGCGAGGATCTGGGAACCCAGCATACTCCGTTGATCAGCATGGAGACCTTCCAGAAGCACATCAAGCCGAGGCATAAACCCTTTTTCGACCTGGCCAAGGCCTATAACCTCCCCGTCATGATGCACACGTGCGGCTCCAGCAGTTGGGCCTATGATGAATACATTTCCATGGGACTGACCGCCGCCGACACCTTACAGCCGGAAGCAACCAACATGTCGCCAGCCTATCTGAAGAAAACCTTTGGGGACCGGCTTGCGTTTCACGGCTGCATCAGCACCGCTGGCCCGGTTTCCTTCGGAACAGTCGACGATGTAGTGGCCGATTGCCGTAGGACCCTCGAGATCATGATGCCTGGCGGCGGTTATTGCTTCTCGCCGACTCATAGCCTGCAGGACAACTCCCCGACGGAGAATGTCGTCGCCATGTACGACACCGCTCACCAGTTCGGAGTGTATTAGATCATTGGCGCCTATCTTGACGGTTTCGGGCCGTTCGCGCGATGAATGGTCATGTCGGCGGCCTCCTTATCGGATTGAGAACGGTTGCCGGGTGACTTCCGCGACCTTGGCCTCATCCAGTTCGACGCCGAGGCCGGGGCCGGTCGGGACCGGCAGGCAGCCGTCCTCGTCGAGCGGCAGCGAGAGCGCCCGGTCGAGATCGCCCTTGAGCAGGGGCCCATGAAGGCCCAGCTCCGTGAACTCGACCGCGCCGGTGAACCGCTTCACGGCGGCGGCAAAATGGAGCTTGGCGGCAATCTTGGGGCCTAGGCCGAAGGCGGTGCCGAGAACGGATTCGAGGCCGGCGGCCTCGGCGATCTCGGCGATCAGCATGGCATTGGCGAGCCCCCCCGCCTTACCGATCTTGATGTTGAGCACGTCGGCGGCCTCGGCACGGATAACGGCTTCGGCGTCGTGCGGGCCGAAGCAGCTCTCGTCCGCCTCGATCTTGATGTTGACCGCCCGGCGCACCTCGGCCATGCCGGGCAGGTCCCAGGCCTCGCAGGGCTGTTCGAGCAGTTCGAGATTGACCTCGTACTTCTCGGCCAGGCGGCAAAGCTCGATCGCCTCGGCGGGCGTGTAGCCGCGATTGGCATCGGCCCGCAGCGAGATATCCGGCCCCACGGCCTCGCGGATGGCTCGCAACCGGTCGGCGTCCTTGGCGGGGATGCTGCCGATCTTCGGCTTGAACGCCTTGACGTTCATCTTCATGTACTTCAGGCATTCGGCCGCCATGTCATCCGGCGAGCCGCCGGCAATCTCGATCGCTACCGGGATGCGGGTGCGCCGGGCCCCGCCGAGCAGTTCGCTGACCGAAATGCCGCGTATCTTGCCGACCAGGTCGTGCAGCGCGAGGTCGATGCCCGACTTGGCGCACGAGTTCTCGCGGTAGTCGATCAGGTCCATCAGGCCGGGGATGTCGAACGGCTCCTTGCCGACAAGCTGCGGTCCGAGGTAGTCGTCGATCGCCACCTGGATGGCCTCCATGGTCTGGCCGAAGAAACCGATATCGGCCGGGGCCTCCCCGATCCCGCTGACTCCCTCGTCGGTCTCGATATGGACCAGCACGTACTCCAGGATCGGCGAAGGCCGTTTCGGCGACACACGACTGAGGCGTCCGCCCCACTCGCGCTTCGTCCCCGCCCAGTCGGAGTTGTAGAAGAAGCAGCTCAGGGGAATACGGATCGGGGTTGTATAAATGCGGGTGATTTTCATAGCGTGTGCATTCCTTTTTACATTCCGGCTGAAGCCTGTACTATGAGCAAGGAGAACCCTGTTTTACGGTGTTTGTCGTTCCGCCTTCAGGCGGCAGTTAGCAGCCTAGGTTCGCGTACAACTCGTGGGCGTTTTCCATGAACTTCACGAGCAGTGCAACGGTAGCATCGATGTCGTCGGCATGACAGAGCTGCACGGTTGAGTGCATGTAGCGAACGGGGGCACCAACAGTCGTCACGATGCACCCACCGGGGCATTGCTGGATGGCGGCGGCATCCGTTCCGCCCCCGATGTTGAGCTGATGCGGAATCTTGTATTTCTTGCACATCGCGAAGAGGCTCTTTACCAGCTTCGGGTGACCAATGGTGAGATTGTCGATCATATAGATTCCGGTGCCTTTGCCGGGCTCACACAAGTTGTCACCGTCGTCATAGGCCCCTTTTGTCATGCTGCCGTCAATCGCAAGGGCCATGTCAGGCAGGATCCTGCCGGCTGCAGCACGGGCTCCCCGGAGCCCGACTTCCTCCTGGACCGAACTGACCGCGTAGACATCGACGTGAGTATCGCCCACCTGGCGCATGGCTTCGACGAGGCAATAGTTGCCGACACGGTTGTCAAAGTTTCGTCCCACCCACATCTTGCCGTTGAGGACCGATGCGTCCTCGTCGATCGTGATCGGCGATCCCAATGGAACCAGTGTTTCCAGCTTTTCCTTGGAGAATCCGGTGTCGATGCGGAGATCGTCGATTTTGGTGTCGGCATCTTTCGGTACGATGCACCCACGTATCGGCTTCTTCGCGCCGGTGTGGATAAGCACACGCTGCGACTGTGCCATGACAGGGTTGACACCGCCGACCAGGCGAAACTTGATCATGCCCTTGCCGTCGATCCTGGCTACCATCATGGCCGGCTCGTCGGCATGGGCGGCGAGCATGACCTTGAGCGCCTGCGTTCCCTTGCTGGCTGCCTTGGCCTTTTTCAGTCCGATGAGATTTCCTAGCGGGTCGCGAGTTACGGTGTCGCAGCATGTCTCGAAGATCTCCGCCGCAATTTCCTGAACCGCATCTTCAAAACCGGGAATACCGGGGGCATTACAGATACTTTGGAATAGTTTGGGATTCACGGAGTGCTCCTTTTGCTTTTGGTGTTCAGGGTTGTGTCTTTCTTTTGTGTCTTCATCTAACAACAAAAGCGGGTGTCAGCGAAACCGCCTTCATGCGACAATCGCCTGTGCCGAATGCGGCAGGAGTGAGTATGGACGTAAAAGCGCCCGAGTTTCGCACTTCTAAAGGCATGGTTTGACAGAAGCCGGACCCGCTACGGCGGGCAAGCGAAAGCGCGGACGCGTTGCGGTATGCTTGCAATCGGATTACATGGCGGATAAACTTGCTCATACAGTGAAGTTTCGGATAATACAAAGGAACCCCATGAGAATTGTGAGGCGATTGCTGGTTGTGCTGGTGTTGCTGCTACTGGTGCTGTTGCTGGGGGTTATCTTCCTGGGCGGACGGATGATCAAGACGGGGGTGAACCGTCTTGGCCCGCCGTTGCTGGGGGTGGCTGTCACGCTTGAAGACGCCCATTTCCGTCCGTTGCGAGGGTATGTGCGGCTGGACGGTCTCGTGGTCGGCAATCCGGAGGGGTTCCAGACCGAAAGCCTGTTCGACATGCGGAAACTTGAAGTCGATCTGGATGTGCGTTCCCTCTTCACGAAGACGATCCGTATTCGGCGGGTCCTGATTGAATCGCCGCAGATCACCTACGAGATGCGGCTGCGCCGCACCAATCTGGGGGCACTGATCGAGGGTATGGCATCCGGCGACGAGAAGACGGAGGTCGAGGATGATTCGAAGAAGCCGGGCAAGAACGTGGTGATCAAGGAGCTGAAGATCGTCGCGGCCCGTGCCCTTATCAGTACCCCCGGCATGGGCCGCATGGTGGTGCCGGTCCAGTTGGCGACGATCACGCTGAACGACCTTGGAGGAGAGGGGCAAAATACGGTCCAGATCACAGGGCAGGTGCTCAAGGCGGTCCTGGGTGCGGTCGGCAACGCGGCACTTGGCGTGGGTGGCCTGGCCGGTGCGGCGGCGGATGGGGCGAGCGCGGCTGTCGGTGTGGCGGCTGACGGGGCCAAGGCGGCTGCGGGTGCCGCTGGTGACGGGGTGCGCGCGGTCGGCAGCGGCATGGGGCGTATTCTTGGTTTTGGCAAGGATGAGATGCCTAAGCCAGAGGCTGCGGAATAGACTGCCGCTGGTGGTCGCCAAGAATGCTTACAAGAATCCGTGTTTTGTTTGACAGGCGTGGTCGATCACCGGATAATGGCGCTTTTGCCAAATATCGGGATAGACGACATGAATGGAGTCATCACATGCTGATTTACGATAGAGTACTGGAATCGCCGCAGGATTTCTCATTTGTAATCGAGACGCTTGGACCCTGCACCGTGCAGTCGCCACTGGTCAACTGCGAGTTTATCGATGATGCTGACCGTGTGCTGCTGACAGCGGATGCGCGGCGGATCGCGCAATACTGTGCGGCCGGGATTCAACCGCCCTCGTTTGAGCTTGCCGGTGCGCACCGCAAGCTGTTCTTCAATCCCGCCTGGACCAAGGTCGCGATCACAACGGCTGGCGGATTGAGCCCGGGATTGAATGATGTAATCAAGGGGCTTGTCAACACCCTGTTTTTCGAGTATGGCGTACGCAGTATCTACGGTATCCGGTTCGGCTACCGCGGACTGCTGCCCGAGTATGGACATACCCCCATGATGCTGACCCCGGATATTGTCGATACGATACACGAGGACGGCGGTACCATCCTCGGGTCTTCCCGCGGGCATGGGGAGCGGGTGGGCGACCTGGTCGACTCGCTACAGCGGCAGAATATCAATATCTTCTTCTGCATCGGCGGCGACGGTACCCTGAGGGCGGCGGCCGACATCGCGGCGGAAGTGAAGCGCCGGGAATTGAAGATCGCGGTGGTAGGCGTGCCAAAGACGATCGACAACGACTTGAACTTTGTCGGGCGGACATTCGGATTCGAGACGGCGGTGTACCAGACGCACGAAATAATCACCTCGGCGCACATGGAGGCCAAGGGGGCCTTCAACGGGATCGGGCTGATCAAGCTGATGGGCCGCGACTCGGGATTTATCGCGGCGTTCGCCAGCCTGGCGAATTCGGTGGTGAACTTCTGTCTCGTGCCTGAGGTTGATTTCGAGATCGACGGCAAGGGCGGTTTGATCGCGGCGGTCGAACGTCGGTTCTCCTCCGGCAAGGATCACTGTGTGATCGTCGTGGCCGAAGGTGCCGGGCAGGGGTTCATGAAAGGATTGCCTGAGCGGCGCGATGCTTCCGGCAACTTGCTCAAGCATGACATCGGAGAGTATCTCCGCGACCGTCTGCACGCGCACTTCTCCCGTTCGCCATGGGATGGATCGGTCAAGTACTTTGATCCGAGTTACTCTATTCGCAGTGTTCCCGCGCAGGGGACGGATGCGATCCTGTGTCATTTGCTGGCCAAGAACGCGGTTCACGCCGCGATGGCGGGCAGGACGAGCTGTGTGGTCGGGCGTACCAACAACACCTATACGATCGCCCCGATCACGCTGGCGACAGTCGAGCGACAAAAGCTGAACCTGAAGGGGGACTTGTGGCGGGCGGTGCTGGATGCCACTCGGCAGAATGACTACTTCCGTGTGCCTGGCAATGGTGGTTCGACGGTATCTGTGCCGAAGGAATAGGCCTGGATTTTGTTTTCACAAGGTGCTTGATTCGGTTTGACGGTTTTAGTAGTTTTTAGATGCAGGGGTTGGGCGTTGTGTCAAAACGTGCCTCGGGTAGTACCGGGGCTAAGCAGGAGGACGGTATGAAGCGTATGGCAGGGGTGGCAGTGTGTGCAGCGGCTCTGGTGATGGCTGCGGGCTGTGCGAAGACGAAGATCCAGAGCGAGAAATCGCCGTTCGACATCATCCAGGAGAAAGCGAATGCGATCACGGCGGCAGGCGGCCTTGCTGCGGTTGGCGTCGGAACGTCCAAGACGGTCCACCTGGCCCTGGATAAGGCGAAGACCCGTGGACGCACGGAAGTGGCGCAAATCATGGAGACCAAGGTCGAATCGCTGAAGAAGGATTTCTCGGAAGAAGTCGGCACGGCTGATGGTTCCGAGCTTAATGAGCTGTTCTCGGCGGCGAGCAAGCAGATCGCCTCGCAGGTGCTGCGTGGCGCGGTTCCGAAAGATCTCAAGTACGACACGAAGGATGGCATGACCACGGCATGGGCGCTGATGGTTGTGGAACCGAGCGTGATCGCCGATGCGTTTGCCAACCAGGCCAACACGCAGCGCCACCTCTATACCCGTTTCCGCGCGTCTCAGGCGTTTGCGGATCTGGATGCCGAGGTCAAGAAGTTCGAGGAGTTCAAGCAGAAGGATGCGGGCATGGTCCTTGGCCAGTAAGGCGACTGTTTAACGCACACGGAAGCAGGCGGCTAATAAGCCGCCTGTTTTTTTGTGCCTAGCTATAGGGCGTGGTGATTTATTCCAAGAGCGGCACGGGAGGAACGCCGTCCTCGGCGTCCGCTGCGCATGAAAAGGTGCATGGCGAAGCCTTTCTTGAAAACAGCGTGGTTAGCCAGGCATTCGGACAGCGAGACGCTGTCCCTCCCGTTGTGTATCCAAATAAATCAACACGCCCTATAGGCATGCCGCCAGCAGCAGGACCAGTGTCTCGCACAGTTCGCTGGCGGCACCGAGCGTGTCGCCTGTGATTCCGCCAAGATTGCGTTTGCACGAATGGCCGAAGGCACGAGTGGCGACCAAGGCGATCAACGCCAGTGCCAGCGGATTCAGGCTGGATAGGCAGGCCAAGCCGATGCCCAGCGTCAAGGCCAGTGTCGCCAGCAAGGCCGTCAAACGATGCTCGCCGCTGGCCTGGTTGATGAAGGCGGCTCCCGTGCCGCCTTCGGGACGGGCATAAGGGAAGCAGGCGGCCAGATCGACCTGAGCGGTACGGGCAATGATACAGGCCAGGATGATCCAGGATGCCTCGCCGCGCCCGATCAGGGCCGTAATCGCCGCGAAGCGGGCCAGCAGCACGAGTATCAGCGCCACTGTACCGAAGGTGCCCAGCGAAGAATCCTTCATGATCTCGAGCCGCCGCTGCGGGGTCCAGCCGCCCCAGATGGCGTCGGCCCAGTCGGCCAGTCCGTCGAGATGCAGGCCGCGGGTCAGCAGGACCCCGGCGGTGACCACGGCGACGGCGGCGATGGATGGCGGGGTTCCCGGCAGGATCGTGATGATGATCTTCTGCGTGATCCAGAGCAATAGGCCGACCAAAGCACCGGTGACCGGGAACCAGGCCAGCGCGTCGACGGGCCTCTCCGCCTCACTGCCTGGTACGCGCAATATCGTCAGGGTTCGCAGGGCGGTCACGAGCGGTGGCGGCAGTTTCATCAGGCCTTCACGACATTCGGTGCGGGTGAGCAGACGCCGCGGGAGTCGACCACCAGCGGCAGGCGTTTCGCCAGCGCGTCGTGGTCGACGTTATCGTGTCCGGTCGAGATAATGGCGGCATCGAAGCGCTCGCTGCAGATGTCGTCCAGCGAGACGCTGGCGATACCGGCGAACTGTCCATGCTCGCGGCTTGGACGCACCACGGGGCAGAAGGGGTCGTAGTAGGATACGTCGGCCCCCAGCTTGAGCAACTGCTCCCAGAGCACGTAGGTGGGACTTTCGCGGTCATCGTCGACATTCTTCTTGTAGGCCAGTCCCACGAGCAGGATGCGGCTGCCGCGCAGCGGTTTGCCAATCTCGTTCAGGGCGAGCATGGTACGCTGGACGACGTAGGCCGGCATGGCCGTGTTGACTTCACCCGCCAGTTCGATGAAGCGGGTGGAGATACCGTATTCCTTGGCTTTCCAGGTCAGGTAGAACGGATCGATCGGGATGCAGTGCCCGCCGAGCCCCGGTCCGGGGTAGAAGGGCATGAAGCCGAAAGGCTTTGTCGAGGCGGCGCGGACAACCTCCCACACGTCGATATCCATCTCGGTGAAGACGATCTTCAGCTCGTTGACCAGTGCGATATTGATGCAGCGGAAAATGTTCTCCATCAGCTTGGTCGCCTCGGCTGTGCGGCAGTTCGAGACTGGTACGGTCTTGCAGATGACCGCGTCATACAGTGCGCAGGCGACTTCCAGCGCATCCGCGTCGAAGCCGCCGACCACCTTCGGTATGGTGGAAGTTGAAAACTCCTTGTTGTTGGGATCCTCTCGTTCAGGCGAGAAGGCCACGAACAGGTCCTTGCCAGCCTTGAGACCGCTGCCCGCCTCTAGGATCGGGATCAGCACATCCTCGGTCGTGCCGGGGTAGGTGGTGGATTCGAGGGTGACAAGCTGGCCCTTGCGCAGGTGGGGGGCGATGCTGCGGGCGGTGTTCTCGATATAGCTCAGATCCGGGTCTCGATGACGGGTCAAAGGCGTCGGCACGCAGATCAGCAGGGCGTCGCACTCCCGGACGCGCGCGAAATCCGTCGTGACGAATGCCCTCGGGTTGTTGGTCAGAGCGGACTGGATGCGCGCGGGGGCGATATGCTTGATATAGGATTTACCCGCCTGGATTGAAACGGTCTTGCTTTCATCGATATCCAGGCCGGCGACATGGAAGCCAGCCTTGGCGAACTCGATCAGCAGGGGCAACCCGACATAGCCGAGTCCGACGACACCGACACGCGCCTCGCGACTCTTGATTCCGGCAAGCATTTTTTCTTTCATACGCAGCTTTTCTGTTGTTGGTGTTCACGAATTCGGACCAGTGAAACGAGGCAGGATTTCAACATTTGTTCGCGCTCAAGTCAAGCCACACTCGTGGCTTGAGGCGAGTGAGTCGGTCTGTTACGCTACTGGCATGGCGATTGCAAAAGTCATATTCAACGGGATCAAGGGCGGGGTTGCCGTCGCGAAGCCATGGATTGGAGCCTTGAACGATAAGGCGCTTGTGCTGGAGAAGGCCGGTTTCCTGTTCAAGGCGGGGGTTGATGGTGATCGGCTGCTGCTTGCCGTTGAACCGTGCCTGATCCAGGGGGAGCGACGTTATCATTTCAATATGCATCTGGCGCACGAGGATGCCTGCACGGTGATCGGCTCGGTGAATGCACAGGGGGAATTCACGATCCTGTTCCGTCCGGAAAGCCGCGAGCTGAGCGCTGATCAATGCGCTCGCTACCGTCAGGTCATTGGCGCGTTTGCCGGGCTGCTGCTCGGCGGCGGGTATGCTGGCGAGGGACTGCTGGACGAGGTGACGCAGTCGCTGCTGAGGACGGTGGGATTCGACCCCGTCCCGTCCCGGTTGTCCGGGATACGTGATACCCGTCCATGCTTGTAGTTGCCTTCGGTCCATAATCGTCTATCATGATGATCATGCAGATTGCCCACCATGCTGATCATAGCGAGGCCCTGACCGGTCTTCGCGCCGAGGATATCCACCAGTGGATTGACGGATTCTTTGATGCCGATAGCTTCAACGATTTCCAACAGTCCGGACAGCGGCCGGATTTCGATCCGTACAACCACCGCAAATACCGTCACTGCGCAGAGGCCCTCGACGATGCGTATCGTATCTTCGGGGGGAACTACAGTCCCGATCAGATCAAGGCCGTTTTCGAGAGCCACATCCGGGACGACTACCAGGGTTACATCCCGAGCCAGGAGGATTTTGAAAACGGGACCTTCACTGAAAAATATCACGAAAGCGGAGGTGGAGAGGACCTGAAGTCCATCCTGAGCGAGACGGAGCTGGCCGATTATTTCAAAGGTAAGGCCTACCTGCCAAACTGTGCCCCTCGGGTTTCCGCCCGGTTCTACTGGCGCATTCTCTGGCCGACCGTATTTGCCGCCATCCTGTTTGCCGTCTCCTCGCTCTCTATGATCGTGCCGCTGGTCAGGCAGACCATGCTGGAACAGAAAAAAAACCAGATACGTGAATTAACGCGCACGGCCGCCAGCACGATTGCTTTTTTTGTGCATCAGGAAAAGAGCGGCCAGATGACCCGCGCCGCCGCGCAGGCCGAGGCTGCTGCTGAACTGGCCCAGTTGCGCTACGGGGATGATGGCAAGGACTATTTCTGGATTACCGACATGCATCCGGTGATGGTCATGCACCCTTACCGGCCCGATTTGACCGGACGGGACCTGACTGATTACGCCGACCATGAGGACAAGAGCGGAAAGCGGTTGTTCGTTGAATTCGTTAAGCTTGTGCAGAATGCCGGTGATGGCTATCTGGCCTATGACTGGCAGTGGAAAGACGATCCGTCGCGGATTGCGCCCAAACTCTCGTACGTCCGCGGTATTCCGGAGTGGGGATGGATTATCGGTACCGGCATCTACATCCAGGATATCGAAGCGGAAATGGCCAGACTGTCCCGGAAGCTGCTGACGGCGGATGCCTTGATCTTTCTTGCTCTGTTTGTGATTCTCGGTTATCTGCTTCTTCAGAGCAGGAAGATCGAGCAGGAACGGCATCGTGCCGAACAGGGGCTTAGGGAAGCGAAAGACCGCTATCGCGCGCTTGTCGATGCTTCCGGCGAGGGATACCTGCTCGAAATCGACGGCAAGACTATTTATTCCAACCAGACCATCCAGACGATGACCGGCTACAGCGAGGCCGAGCTGGCATCGATGGATATCGTCAACCTGCTCGCCCCGGGGGTCGAGGTGAATGCCTTTGCCGCAGGCCATCTGCGTAAACTGTACAAGGGCGAAGCGTCTTCCGCCGTCTTTGATGTCGTGCTCAAGACCAAGGCGGGGCGGGTTCTGGATGTCCAGGCCTCCTCTTCGCGCATATTCCTTTCCCAGAAGAACGGCCATGTGATTGCCTTCCGCAGCCTGAACCGCAGTCATGAAGGAACCCTGCGCGGTTTTCATCACCCCGTAGCCACCACGCTGGCCGATGATGATAGTCCCGGCCCGGATTTGCCGCTGCGCATTCGGCAATGCCTGACAGCCGGAGAGGTCCTGCATGCCCTTGAGGAGCTGCCTCGACGCATACGCATCCTGACGGATCGCGGCGTCCGTCCGGACTATCTACGGCAACTGATTGGCGAAGCCTTTGACGCCTCCGTCCATCGGTTTGTCGCCTTGTCGCTGGAGGCCGCAGGCGAACCTCCGGTTTCCTTCGCGTTTCTTGCCCTTGGCAGCAATGCCCGGCATGAAATGACGCTTTTTTCCGATCAGGACAATGCACTTATCTTTGAAGACGTTCCTGAATCACGGTTGACCGATACACGGCGATGGTTCCTGCGGCTGGGTGACGAAGTATGCGGGCGGCTGCGTCAGGCGGGCTTTCCCTATTGCCCCGGCGGGATCATGGCGGCGAACCCGAAGTGGTGTCTCAGCCTGACGGAATGGAAGGGTCGTTTCGAGACATGGATCCGCGAGGCTTCGCCGCAGTCTATTCTCGAGGTCAATGTCTTTCTTGACCTCCGATGTGCGTTTGGCAGCGAGCCCCTTGTCCGTCAACTCAGGGACCATGTGCATTTGAAGACAGGGGAGCACCCGGAGTTCCTGATGCATTACGCCCGGAACTGCCTGCTGTACAAGGCACCGCTCACGCTGTTCGGTCACCTGAAAGTCAACAGGCAGGACGGGAAGACGGCAATCAACCTCAAGGCGTGCATCAAGCCGTTCGAGACCTTTGCCCGGCTTTATGCCCTCAAGCTTAAGCTTTCGGAAACCGGGACGATTGACCGGATCCGGCAGCTTCGCCGTCTGGACGTCCTGCAGGAACAAACCGCACAGGAGATGTGCTATGCCCTTGACTACCTGTGGCGCCTTCGCTTCTACCATCAACTAGCCACCGAAGACGGCCTTGTCAACGACGAGCTGGACCTACAGTCACTGACCGATATCGAGCGCCAGAACCTGCAGAATGTCGTGGCTGCAATCCCTGCCTTTCAAACGCGGCTTAGCTACGATTTCCTCGGGGTGGCAGGCTGATCTTTCCTGCTCAGCAGCGAGACAATCACCAGCGTCAGGAAGCTGAGCGGGATCGAGATGATACCCGGCTGATTCAGTTGATGCAGGGCCGTGGTCTTGTCGAGACCGTACTGCGCATACATATCGGGCGATGTCAGGATGATGCCGAGGGCGGAAACCATACCCACGCCGATCGACCAGGCAATGCCCTTGGCCGTCGTGCGCTTCCAGAAGAGCAGCATGATGATCGACGGCAGGTTGGCCGACGCCGCGACGGCAAAGGCCCATCCTACCAGGAACGACACGTTCATGCCCTGGAACAGGATGCCCAGGATGATGGCGATGACGCCCACGGAAAGAGCGGCGATCTTGCCGGCCTTGACCTTGCTATGGTCTGACATCTTCAGGCGCAGGAACTTATCCATCAAGTCGTGGGCAACCGCGCCGGAGGCGGCAACGATCAGGCCGGAAACCGTTCCCAGTACCGTCGCGAACGCGATGGCCGAGATGATCGCGAAAAGCACGGGACTGAACGCCTTGGCCAGCAGCGGGGCCGACATGTTGTCATCGCCAAGATCGATCACACCCAGCGTCATCGCGCCGAGGCCCATGAAGAGCGTCAGGACATAGAAGAACCCGATCGATCCGATCGCGACGATAGTCGATTTACGGGCATCGCGTTGCGACGGCACGGTGTAGTAGCGGATCAGGATGTGCGGCAGCGAGGCGGTTCCGAAGAAGAGGGCGAGCATCAGCGAAATGAAATTGAGTTTGCCGACACCGTCCTTGGTCTTGAATTTCTGGCCGGGAACCAGTAGGTCTTCGCCCTTGGTGATCACGGGACAGTACACGCTGACGGTTTCACCACCGACCACAAGCTTGGCCACCTTTGCCGCAGGGTAACGGACGATCTCCGAACCCTGGATCGTTGAGAAGTACTTGAAGACCCCAACCGGACCGGTCTTGGTCTGGCCATCGGGCAGTTTGGCGACAAGGCCGACCGACTTGAAGCGGTTCGCTGTTTTCGGTGCCCCGTTATAGAGGGTTTCCCCGGCGGCGGTTCTGGTGATGGATTGGGCTTCCTCAAGCATATCGCCACTCTTGATCCACCAGTTCGACAGGCCATCCTTCTCGAGCTTCACAAAGGTCAGCCCTGTTTTCGCATCCGCGATCTCAGCGGACGGCGTGACATCGGCCAGCGCGATAGTCTGCGGCGAGAAGGTTTCCGGCCGCGGTTCCGTGGACAGGCCCCGGTGCAGCACGGCAACGGAAAGCAGCGTCGAGAAGATGATCAGCAGGCCGCCCTTGAGGAACTGCACGTAGGTGGTCGACGTCATGCCCGCCGTCGCCACGATCGTGATGACGATCGCGCCGACCATCACCACGCCTATCCACTGGGGCAGACCGAGCAGCGGCGTGATGAGCGAACCCGCGCCAACCATCTGCGGGATCAGGTAGAAGATCGAGACGACGAGCGTGCTGATGGCCGCCATGAGCTGGATACCCTTGGAGTTGAACTTGAAGTCCAGCGCATCCGCGAAGGTGTACTTCCCGAGGCGTTTCATCGGTTCCGCGACAACGAAGAGGGCGACGATCCATCCGGCAAGATAGCCGATCGAGTAGAGGAACCCGTCGTACCCCATGGTGGCGATCATGCCGCAGATGCCCAGGAACGAGGCGGCTGATAGGTAGTCACCAGCAAAGGCGATGCCGTTGACGAACCAGTGGATGCTGCCGCCAGCCGCGAAATACCCTGAGGCCGATTTCGACTTGCGGGCGTAGTAGAACGACATGCCAAGGACAAACCCGACGAAGGCAAGGAAGATGGCGATGGCAATGGGATTGGCGACGTAATTCATTATTTGGCCTCCGGTTTGGCGTTCATCTCATCTTCCTTCTTGATGCAGAAG
The DNA here is from genome assembly GCA_020048935.1 of bacterium. Taxonomy (GTDB): domain Bacteria; phylum Verrucomicrobiota; class Kiritimatiellia; order UBA8416; family UBA8416; genus UBA8416. Next base: position 40,102 of record JAIFLS010000029.1, read on the forward strand.
TGGTTGTAGATGAGACCGAGGATGATCGCGAACAGGATGAGGAACATTCCGTAGATGATCGCCAGGTTGGTGCCCGCAAGCACCGGCTTCTTCATGGTTTCCGGCGAGAACACCGTGAGACCGACAAAGCCCATGTAAATGACGCTATACAGCCAGAACAGCTTGATGCCGAGCTTGGCCTTCCACTCGGACGAGTTGTCCTTCGCCTCTTTCGCCGCCGGTGCATGCAACATGATGCCTCCTTGTGTTCTCGATAGGAAAACAAAAAGACGTGATTCTATTTGGATGGGAGTCCAATTGAAAGATAAATAATTAAACCGCAACGCGGACCAGGGCGGGATGCGATTATGGGATTGCTTGTTGTCGTGCGGGATGAAATAATCTTCGAGTGTTTCCGGGTTGACGAAAGGCAAGATGAAACGCGGATTGGGCATAGCGCTGGTGAGACGCTTCGGGCAGATGGCGGTGTTTGCCGGCATCGGCCTTGTGGCAGGTGTGCGGGCCGAGGAGGATGCGACGCCCGGCAGGCTGGAGCACTGGGAGCACGTCGAGTGGGTGGAGCATCCCTCGAATGATGGTGACAGCTTCAGTGTGCGGTACGACGGGGCTGAGTACCTGCTGCGCTTGTATTATGTGGATGCACCCGAGACGATCGCCAGCTCCGAAACGGATGCGCGGCGCGTACGAGATCAGTCGCGCTATTTCGGTCTGGAAAGTCATCGCGACACCGTACATTTCGGTCAGGCAGCGGCGGATTTCACGCGGACGATGCTGGCGAAGCCGTTCACGGTATACACGGTGCGCGCCACGGCACCGGGACGATCGGTCTCGCGGCGGATCTACGCGTTTGTGGAGACGTCCGACGGCGCGGATCTGGCCGCGCTGCTGGTCTCACGCGGTCTGGCACGCGCGTATGGTGTGCGCCGGGCCTTGCCGGACGGGACCTCGGCGGTGGATGCCGCGGAAGGATTCTCGGATCTGGAAAGCGCGGCCATGCTGGATCGGGCAGGTCTATGGGCGGCGTCGGATTCAAGGCGACTGATCGCTGCGCGGGCGGAGTCGCGCCAGGAGCTGGCGGAATTGCGCGATATCGATACCTCGATACGTTTTCCGGCGGGACCGATCGACATCAACACGGCCGGGCTTCGCGAGCTTGAAATGCTGCCGGGGGTGGGGCCGGTCACGGCCCGGAATATTGTGGCGCATCGGCCTTTCCACAAGCCGGAAGATCTGTTGCGGGTGCCGCGCATAACGGCGCTGACCGTCACAAACATCCTGCCGCATTTGAAGTGGGCGCCCGAAGACTGAGGCTTTTTGGTTAAGTCGAAACCTAGTATCGATTCCCTCTACCAAGACCGATTCATCTACACGAAATCCCACCACAACACCGCAAGCGCCCATGCAAATTGGCAGCTGACCGGCCGCTGGGGGCTACGCTTCGACCAGCGCATTCGGGATGGCGCTCCGCAATTTCCAGCAGACGCAGGGCAGGAGCGGACGGTTTGCGGCGACCTTGTTCCCAACTGATTTCCGCCCGACTTGTGGGTAATAGTAAGGTGGTGTGGCACTCGTGGCTGGCTGACTACCCTCAGTCAGTCACGGGGAGCCGATTCGGAGGCTTTGAGTTCTTCCAAGGCCTCGGCATCTGCCAAATCCTTAGTTCTGCCCGATGCGCGCTTGTTGGTGACAAGGTCATCAACCGAGGGAATCCGCACCTGGATTCCCTCAATCTCCACAATCAATGAATTCCTGAATGTAGGCTCAAACTGCAGTCCCGAGGCGGCGGTGATGATATCGATCCGTCTTGGAGCAACACCGATTTGAAACACCGTTCCCTCTTTCTCAAAATCGGCTCTGCTGACATTGTGCAGGGGAGCACCGAAGCGAAGAAGTGCCCGCAAAACACCATCAGCATTGTCTGGTGACGGCAACACCCAGATATCAATGTCCATTGTTGCCCGCGGATACCCGTAGGCAGCTAAGGCGTATGCCCCTACGAGAAGGAAATTAACCTTCTCGTCGACTAATGCCTGCAACATGTCTCTGTAATCTTCGTTCAACATTATGACGTTTGCTCAGCGATGCGACTTCACGGGTGAGGGGCCAAACGAGACCGATTCGTTCTGCAGGCGTCCCGGGTACTATCTCGTTGGCCGGGGCGCCCGTCATTCGAAATGTAACTGTGTGCGTGCGATCCATATAATAATAGTACCAATATTCGCGATTGCAGCAATCTTTATCTATCCCGCCAGCCAGTAGCCAGTGTTGCACTGGCTACTGGCTGGCGGGCCCTATTAATTTCCTATTAATTTCTTTCTTTCCGAAATCAGACGCCGCGTATTCTTCTGTCCAATCAGGAGGAAGATATGCCAGAGCCACGCACGCGACAAATGCGGACAAAATGATTGCTATTGTTTTCTTCATATTACTCAACCCAACGTTATTTTGAGGGTTGAGATGAACCGCCGCGGTTCATCGAATACCCTCCAAAAACTGGTTAGGCCAATTCCTTGTCACTAGCTTTTGTTTATCTTGGATAACTCTTCGGAGATCTCCTCCAATAGCCTAGTGATTGAGGCGCGATGATAGAGGTATGTAAACAATGGGGTCCCAATGAAGGAGGGCAAGATTACTGCATTGAGTAAATTCTCCGAATGGAATTTCGAGGTGACTGCCACGACTAGCCCAACATATGAAAGACAGGCAAATATAAGCATTAGGGGTGGGTACCATCTTGGATTCGGGGGCTCTCTTCGACTTCTAATTCTGGCTATGCGGTTCATTGCAACCTCCTTTTATGATGCCTAACGTCGTGAATCAGACTTTGGCGCGCAAGCGACAATAGTCAGCATTCATCTTGTTGGGAATCCTATTCATTCAAATCCAATGCCTCACCCTTGAGTTCGAGAAGCCGCTGGACTCGGGCCTGGAGCAGACGCAGCTTTGCCGCAGGCAAGGCTGCTTTGTAACCGGAGCCCCCCGACCAGCCGTTCGCCACGAATGTTGCTTCAAGATCTGCAAGCTCCTCCCACTTGGACTGGGCCTGATTGAAAAGGGCAAGCTGGTCGGGACTTCGTGCAGCGAGAAGCTTGCGATGCGAGGCTAGAATCTCCTCCATCCGCTTCGTCAGTACGTCGATTCCGTGGAGAGCCCGTGCCATCGTCTCAAGCGTGGATTGCCCGTCGCCCACATACTTCTGCCAGTCGTATTCTTCAGGAGGAGTCTTTGACCAGTCGGCCTGTGGAAGAACGCTGGGCTTTGGATGCTGATACGTGGGCGCAGGTGGACTTGAGACGCACCCGACAAGGAAAAGCATGCCCATTATCAATATCTTCTTCATATTCAATTCCCAACGTTTGCAATCATGGGATTTTCAACCCGCAGGGTTGAAAAGTACCATGCAGTGCTTGGTTGGCCTAATCTTTCCGAGTATTCTCTTCTTTGTTCAGCTTCGTCACTTCCCGGGTTTTAAAGTCAATCGAGTAGCGGTCGTTATGTTCGTTTGTCGCGATGAGCTTTCCGGCATCAATTTCCAATTTCTTGATGAATACCAACTGAACGTCCTCTTCCTCATTGGGGTCGATCTCCACGTTGTAGACTTTTTTATCCCACAACATCTTGCCGGTGGCCTTGTCCCAGGCTTCAACAACACCCATCTTTTTGTGAGCGCTTGGAGCTCGATATTCAATGCCACCATAGACAACCGGCGTGACCTTGGCGGGAGCTATGCGCTCCGCAAAAGCTGCTGGCGCAAGCAGTGCCAACATCGCCACGATAAGTGATACGTTCTTCATCTGTATCCTCCTCCTTGCTAAGAAAGCATTCCTATTATGCTTCTAATTGCTTAAACGTCCATGCTCCAGGGTTTCTTCATTCTTTTTTCAAGGCCAACGCTCACGTTCTCCCTTGAGCCACCCGTCCGCGGGTGGCGAATAGGGAGAACGTGAGCGTTGGCTCCGATCATTTCTCTTTCATTAAGTATGAGCTGAGGTCCAGAAAGACGACATCCAGAGAGGAGCGTTTCTCATCCTCCCAGAAGCACTCGAACTTGATGAATGAATCCAAAATGCGGTCCTTCCCAACTCCGACCATAATCTCCTTCCTGCCGGTCGCATCGGTCTTGGTTTCCAACGGCACGTCGAGTTGCTGTGGGTATGGGGCTATTTCTGTGCCGAGAACGAATGCAGTCCGGAACAATCTCTTGAGCCGCGTATCTTCCTTCGGGACAGAGACCGTGAACGTGTACCAGTTCTGCACTGCGTTCGTGCGAACTTGAACCGTTATGGCACAGTTGAGGTCTGCCTGATTCTGCCTGGTCATGACATTGGTGGACGTCCCGGCTTGAACAGCGGAAGAGAGCACAACGAGAATGGGGAGGGAAAGCCATCGCCTGTATTTCATGATTTCATCTCCATCTTGCTTGAGCCAACGTTACTTCTCTGGCGCGGCCTTCAGGACGTAGCCAGCAGAAATTTGTTGGCACTATTTCGCTCTTGCGACCGTTATCTCCAGGAGGACAATCTTCTTTCCCTGCGGTGACGAGTCCTCCTTCACGACATGAGGGTACCCTGATAGTCCGTTTGCATCCTGTGCGAGACCCCGCGCCCTGATGTGGAAGCTGCCACCTCTACCCCCTCCAGACAACTCCCGCACCAATGCGGGGCCGTGTGCCCAGGTGAATTTGCCCGGCTCAGATTCATAGACAGTGGGGTCGCTCGAGGACGAGAGTGATCCAGCGAGGGCGTTCTCGGCTTTCGTCAGCGCGGTGCTGAGCCCATTCGCAAACATATCAACGGTGGTCCCTGTCAAGTCGTCAATTGGGAAGACAAGAGTCCAGCATCTGACCGATGTAGGCTGGGCGCTTAGTGGCAGTCGGTTGTCCATCATCTGCCCGTTGTTGCTGGTGGCGTACTTTTCTATGGCCCCGGAGATAAGGTTCCATCTGCTGTCATTATCTTGCCCGCAACCGCAGATGAGCAGCAATGCTACCAAGAAAGCTTTACGTTCTGAACGCATATCTGCATTTCTCCTTTGTCTAGTGCCAACAGTACTTATTATGCCTACTTCATTTTTTGTGACCCTGTGTTTCACTAAGGTCAGGATATAATTGTTGCAGATCGATTGTCAATTGCATAAAGTACGCCACTGTAAATGATTAATAGCGCTTTGAAAGGTGTCAACCTAGCTGCGAAGTAGGCTTTATGCAGATTGCCAGGTAGGCTTTATGCTCTCACCAGGAAATGATCGTCAGCATGTCTGCATAAAGCCTACCTCGCAGGTTAAAGAGCAAAGGATCCAACGATGAATGACCCGGTTTTTAACAATTTCACGCGGGCGCGGCGAGGACGGAAGGTGCCAACGGTGCTGACACAGGAGGAGTGCAAGCGGCTCTTCGACGCCATGGACGGAACCTACCGGCTGATGACGCAACTGATGTATGCGGCCGGGCTGCGGCTGACGGAACTGCTGCGGTTGCGTGTACAGGATGTGGATCTGGAGCGTCGGCAACTTAGCATCCAGTTCGGCAAGGGTGGCAAGAGCCGCTATTCGATGATACCCGACAAGCTGGTGCCTCTGTTGACCGAGCATCGGGAGCGGCTGAGGGAACTGTATAAGCGCGACCGCGAAGCGGGATTGCCGGGTGTCGAATTGCCGGAAGCTCTGGAGCGGAAGTGGCCGAAGGCGGGGGAGAAATTCGTCTGGTTCTGGTTCTGGCCTTCTCGCAACTTGATGCGCGATCATTGTAATGGTATTGTGCGGCGGCACCATTTGCTGGATGTGACGTTCCAGAAGGCCATCAAGGAGGCGGTGGAGAAAGCGGGGTTTGATAAACGGGTCTCGTCGCATACGCTTCGGCATTCGTTCGCCACGCATCTATTGGCCAGCGGAACGGGTATCCGCGATGTGCAGGATTTGCTGGGACATGCGGATATATCGACCACGGAAATCTATCTCCACACGGCAAAATATGCGGGGGTTGGTATACGCAGCCCCTTTGATGTTCTCTGATGTGCTTTGTTACTAGGCTGTTTCGCAGTCAGAAGGTTCTTACATGGACAGGACACAGCGGGCGATATTGAAAGTGCTTGGCGATACGGACGGGCCGGCCGGGGCGTCGAAGGTGTCGGCACGCCTGCGGGGGCTGGGGATGGAGGTGCAGCCGCGTACGGTGCGGGCGCATCTGCTGGCCCTGGACCGGGAGGGCTTGACCGAGGCGGTCAGCCGCCGCACGGGGCGGACCCTGACCGATCGCGGTCGGCGGGAACTGCTGGAGGTCGGCGGGTTGACCAAGCTCGGCCTGGTGGCGGCAAGGGTGGATGATCTCGGGTACCGGATGCGCTACCGCTATGGCAGCGGGCGGGGTACCGTGGTGGCGAATGTGGCGATGATCCGTGAACATGACCTGACGCGGGCCTTGCTGCATGTGGTGCCGGTGCTGCGGGCGGGGTATGCCGTGGGGGACCGGCTGGCCGTGCTCCACTCGGGCGATCGGATCGGGGATTTCACAGTGCCGCTCGGGTCGGCGGGGCTGGCGACAGTGTGCAGCGTCACGATCAACGGCGTCCTGATCTCGAAGGGGATTCCGGTGGTGTCCCGCTTCGGTGGCATACTGGAGGTTCGCCAGGGGGCCCCGGTCCGGTTTCTGGATATGATCGAGTATCGCGGTACGACGGTGGATCCGCTGGAGGTGTTCGTGCGCGCGGGGATGACCAAGGTGGGTGAATGCGTGAAGACGGGCAACGGGATTGTCGGTGCCAGTTTCCGCGAGATTCCCGCCGGTGCGGTGGGGGCCGTGCGCAGCCTGTTGCGCGGGCTGCGCGAGCGCGGACTGGGCGGGGACATGGCGATCGGCGAGCCGAGTCAGCCGTTGCTGGATATACCGGTGACCGAAGGTCGCGCCGGCCTGATCCTGATCGGCGGGCTCAATCCGCTGGCGGTGCTGCAGGAGCAGGGGATTCCGCAGACGACGCGCTCGCTGAGCGGGCTCTGCGATATCGGGGCGTTCATGGGGGCGGATGAAGCCGCGTTCCTCGGGCGGCGGCACTATCCGTATGTGGACTAGAGCACGGGCGCGAGCAGGCTGCAGGCGTTCTCGATCAGCCGGTGCCAGTCGGGGCGGCGGTTCCAGGCGGCGAGGCTGATTTCCTCGCTCATGGCAATGTCCTCCAGGATCACCTGTTTGAGTTTCCCGGCGAACCCCTCGTCATAGAGGATCATGCTGGTTTCGTAGTTGAGCCGCAGGCTGCGCACGTCCCAGTTGGCCGTGCCGACGATGGCGGTGCGGCTGTCGATCAGCACGGCCTTGGCGTGCATGAAGGGCGGCTGGCGATGGAAAATCCGCACCCCGGCGGCGAGCAGCTCGCCGTAAAGCGCCCGCGAGGCCCATCCGGCGTAAAGGTGGTTGTTCTCTTCCGGCAGGATCAGGCGTATATCCGCGCCGCGCAGTGCCGCCGAGCGCAGGGCGCGCAGGATATCGGGTGGAGGCACGAAATAAGGTGTCACGATCAGGACCTGCTTCCGGGCCTGGACGATGGCCATGAAGAACAGGTCGGCCGTGGTCTGCAGGTGCGACGTGGGGCCGCTGTTTATAACCCTGGCCGGGATGCCGCCCTCATGGCTGATGGAGGGGAAGCAGCGTTCCTGCAGCAGGTCTGCAGGATCCTCGCCGCTGATGAAGGACCAGTCCTGCAGGAAGGCGTACTGCAGTTGCTGGACCACGGGGCCGCAGGCGCGGAAGTGGTAGTCGCGGATTGGCGGCTTGCCCTTGCGTGTGGTGTTCTCGCGGCTGATATTGATGCCGCCGAAGCAGGCGCAACGGCCGTCGGCGATCAGGACTTTGCGATGATTGCGCAGGTTGACCTGGAAGTGGCGCTTGAGCAGGTTGACCTGGGTCCACCCGCAGATACGCATGTTGGGGATCTTGCGGTAGCGCCGGAAAAAGCCGGTGAAAACGGCCTGTGTCGAGCCGAACCGGTCATACAGTACGCGCACGGTTACGCCGGCGCGTGCCTTGGCGACCAGATGCTCGAAAATGGCGCGGGATGTACGGTCGTTGCGTATGATGAAGCTTTGGATGTGGATGTGGTGGAGGGCGCTGTCGATCATTTCCAGCATGGCGGGGAAGGCCTCGTCGCCGGTGATCAGCGGTTCCACGCGGTTGCCCGCCAGCAGGGGGTAGTCGGGGACGAGCGTATCAATCGCGCGGTTCAGCTCGGCATCGAGGTTGGATGCCAGGTCGGCCTTGATGCTGTCCGCATGCACGGAATGCCAGTAGGCGAGTGGCAGGGCATCCTCGCGCGCGAGACTGACTTCGCGGAAGCGGGCGTTCTGGAGGCTCTTCATCGTTCCGCGCGGTGTCAGACGGTCGATCCCGAAGGTAAGATAGAGCAGCGGCCCAAGCCCGGGAAGGGACCAGGCTAGGAAAATCCACAGCAGCGTGGCGGCCGCCTCCTCGCGCCGGTTCTGCAGGCAGTGCAGGCAGATCAGGAGAAAGGCCAGCAGGTGCAGCAGGGAACCCGCCGCCAGCCAGGGGATCTGCATGTCGAGGATCGGGATCATGACTCAGGGAACCAGGCGTTGTGGATCACGGCGAGGATGTGCTCGCGGGCCTGGGGCAGCGGCATCGGCAATGTGCAGCCGGCCGCGCGGGCGTGTCCGCCCCCGCCAAGCTCCCGGCACAGGCTGGCGGCGTCGAACAGCTCGCCGGTGCGGAAACTGGCCTTGGTTTCGCGCGGATTCTCCCCCTGCAGCTCGTAGAGGAAGAGCGCCACGTCGGCACCCATGACTCGCCGCGGGATATTGACGATCTCATCGGCGTCCTCGCCCGTGCAGCCCAGTTCGGCGAAATCCTCGCGGGAAAGCGAGACCAGCGCGCACCGCCCGTTCTCGTGCAGCTCCAAGTGCTCGATCGCGCGCCCCTGGAGGCGGATCTGCGCGGCGTTGGTGGTGTTGTAGATCCGGTCGTCGATCTGGCTGGTGGGAATGCCGGTACGGAGCAGGGTGGCGGCCGCCTGAAGTGTGGCGGGGCGGGTGTTGCTGTAGGCGAAGCGGCCGGTGTCGGTGATCAGCGCCACCCACAGGGCCTCGGCGGCGTCGGCGGCAATCGCGAAGCCGGCCCGTTCGGCGAGTTCGCAGATCATCTCGCCGACGGAACTGGCGACCGGGTCCACGTGGTTGACGTCGGCAAACCGCGTATTGGTGGGATGATGATCGATGTTGAGGGTGCGAAGGCGTGGTATCCAGTCGCGGATGGATGCCGGTATCCGGTCGGTAGAGCCGGTGTCGAGCACGATGAGCAGGTCGTAGGCGTCGGACGAGGTCTCGCTGGCGGGGATGATCACATCCTCGCGCATCATGAACCGGTAGCGTAAGGGAGGCGGATCCATGGCGACAATCGAGGCCTGCCTGCCGGTGGCGGAGAGGATCCGCCGCAATCCCAGAGTGGCCCCGAGTGCGTCGCCATCCGGGCGGATGTGCGTGGTGATGGCGATCCGTCCGGCGGCCCGTATGGCCTCAATGGCATCGTTCAGGGTATTCATGCGGTTAGAACCAGTCGTACTGCATGGCGATGCGTAAGAGCCACCCGTCGGCAAGGCCCCTGCCGTCGTCGTCAAGGGATTCGGATTCAGATACCCCGCCCTCGAAGACGAAGGCCAGGTTATCCAGCATCCGGAATTCGCATCCAGCCAGGGCCTCGATAACGTACATGCGGTACGATGCCGTCGTGCGGGCCGGACTCTGCAGCGACGGGTCGACAAACTGGAGGCTGCCATTGAGGCGCACGAACGGTGCTACGCACGCGTATGGCGAGGTCAGGAATTGCCGGGCGGCCAGCGTGATCGCCCCGATCTCGAAGTCATCATCGTCGTCATACCATGTATAGCCGCCCAGCAGGGCGATGCTGGTGACGGTGGTCAGGTAGTGCTTCACGCCGATTTTCAGATGCAGGCGGTCAAACGACGGTCCGGATGACTGCGAAAGCTGTCCGGCACCGAGTTCGGAAACCACGGCCCACGTGCCACCGCTGCCTGCGACTGGGGACTCGTCGGCAATCGCCAGCCCGATGTCGTCGGCGTGGTCGTAGCTGGCGACATCCAGTCGCAATGCCTCGATCGAGAGTGCATCGCGTTCGATGGCACTTGCTCTCAGGGTGGGAATCGAGACGATCAGGGACGTGACGAGGATGGCATAGCGCGTATTCATGACTGACTCCTTTTGTTACATTCCGGATCCATCCTCGCAGAAAACAGACCTGCCGTCCAGTCTTCAAAATGCGCAACGCGGCGGCGGATCAACAATGCTCATTTTGGCCTCAGTCAGCCTGAAGGGCGTGTTGATTTATTTGGTTACACAACGGGAGGGACAGCGTCTCGCTGTCCGAACGCCCGTCTAACCACGCTGTTTTCAAGAAAGGCTTCGCCATTCACCTTCTCATGCGCAACGGACGCCGAGGACGGCGTCCCTCCCAGCAACGGACGCCGGGGACGGCGTCCCTCCCAGCAACGGACGCCGAGGACGGCGTCCCTCCCGTGCCGCTCGTGGAATGAATCAACACGCCCTTCAGCCTGCCTTCCCCGCACGGTTTGAGGATAATGAGAATTTCCGCCTGAGGGGCGAGCCTGTGGTGAGCCGTGGGAAAGACCGTGAAGGGGCGTTGAGCGAAAGACAGTTGGGATTGAAACGGCTGTCAAGAATGGGTAGACTGAAACCGTGATGTTGGCAACGTGCGGGACGAGGAGGATATCCGTGAGGCAATATATTTGGCAACGTGCGGGACGAGGAGGATATCCGTGAGGCAATATATGGCGGGGGGTATGCTGTTGCTGCTGGCGGTTGGTGGTGCCGCAGTGTCGGCTCCGGAGGAGGAAAAGTGGATCGAGATTCCCGACTGCCGGCTGATTGAGAATGCGTCGAACGACGGCGACAGTTTCCATTTGCGCGGTGGCGACCGCGAGTATCTGGTAAGGCTATACTTTGTCGATGCGCCCGAGCATTCCAGGCAGATTCCCGAGCGCGTGCGCGAGCAGGCCGACTGGTTCGGCACAACCGAGGAGCAGGTCCTGCAGCAGGGCGCCCTGGCCGCCACACAGGTCGCCGAGTGGCTGGATCGCCCCTTTACGATTTATACGCAGATGATCGACGCCCGCGGGGCGAGCAGCATGCAGCGCGTGTTCGCGATGGTCAAGGTCGGCGACCGCTACCTGTGCGGGTAGAAAACGGGCTGGCACGGATCCATGGCATCCGGCGCAACTTGGACGATGGCACATTCCGCTGGGATCATGTCCGCAAACTGGAAGCGCTTGAGGCCAAGGCCAAGGCGGCGAAGGTCGGGTTGTGGGGCGATGGCAATTCGAGCGCGGCAATGAAAGTGCTGCGCAGGGTGACGCTCACGCGGGATGTCCCGTTCTACACGGCGGGGGCCATGCCGAATTTCCGAGGCATGTTGAAGAAG
>JAIFLS010000136.1 GCA_020048935.1 bacterium
TGCCGGGTGTACGGCCAAGCATACGCTTCGCCTCGTCACCGACCGCCAGGACCTTCCGCGTACCTTCCTGTATCGCCACGACGGAAGGCTCGCGTAAAACAATCCCGCGGTCCTTCACATAGACCAGCGTGTTCGCCGTGCCAAGGTCAATACCGATATCGTTCGAGAATAAACTCGCAAATCTGCTCCACATAGCGGAGACACTCCCATCCCTGATAATTCATATCACCGGAAAAACTAGACCGGTACTTTGCGGATTCCAACGGCCAACGTCAAGCGCATAATACAGGAGAACGCATAAAATTTCGGGGTTATCCGCTTCTTAATCCATTTCGGTAAACATATAGTTACCTATTACGTCCCCGTTTACCACAGATCAATCGGATTGGATGCTTTGCCTTTGGCAAGGTTCGCGGCGGAACGGTCCAGCATAATCAACTTTTATTACTCCATTTCCACCCAGTAGAACATGGGGGAAGCAGCCGGTTCGACTGCCGGTACAGTGAATTCGGTTTGCGGTTCCACCCCCGTAATACCCGTTGCGACGGTATCGTAGCCAAGCTGCGTCAGATCCTGACGCCGGTTGATGCGATAGGTGCGGTCGGCGCGTCCATTCCACACGATTTTTAGCAAGCTTCCCTCTGCCGATTCGGCGCGAACGACCTTGAAGCACGACTCCGAATCGGTGGGCAGTGTTCCAGCCAGCAGTTCCAGCCTGTCCGTCACACCGTCACCATCCGTATCCACTTGCATGGGATTGGTTCCGTAGGTACTGGCTTCCTCGCCATCAGACAGGCCATCCCCATCGGTGTCCCAATATAGAGGATCTGTGCCTAACGGTAACTCCTGTTCCGTCGTCAGTCCGTCCTCGTCAGGATCGGTGCTGACCTCGATACGTAATGAATCGATTTCAAGCACGGCATTCGCTTCGCCGCGACTGACCAGCTTCAGGGTCAGCGTATTCGTCTGCCCCGCCCATGCGGCCAGCGAGACCACCACGTCCACCGCGCCTGTCTGCATGCCAGACACATCCGGGCCAGTATAGAGCGGCAGATTATCATCGCCCCACGAAACCACCAGGAAGTCGCCATCACCCGGCGTTGCAAACCGATAGCGGAATCTGAGCAGTTGCGCACCGACCGGCAGAGCGACCGTCTGGTAGATGCCAGCGTTGTCCTGTTCGACAACCCGGTAAACGCCAGCCGTTAGGCTGACATCGCCGAAGTAATCAAACGGGGCGGGATCGAAGTCCGTTGCGTCCAATGGCGTGGCATCTCCTGCCAGCGACATGACCGCGTCGACACTCATGCCATGAAAACCATTTTCCATGAACGGGGAATAATAGAAACCGTTTTGCATAGAGTTATACCAAGCCGTATTGCGGTACCAATCATGCACATAGGAATGCGCGGCGGCCAGCCAGAACGGACTGTCCGGCACTTCGTACATGTACCCGTTTGGCGGTTGGGTCATATTGAGAACCGTCGGGCTGGCCAGCCCTCCAAGCCCCCGATAGGAAAAATACCGTTCCATGCGGGTGATCCCAGGGCGATCCGTAAAGAATACTTTATCGGACACTCCCTGAAGCGGGGTATCCAGCATCGTGACCTGCGTGACGGCGATGCCGGCAATCCGCAATTGACGGGCGCACTCGCCCATCACAAAACCGCCCGCGCTGTGCCCGATCAGATGAATCGGTGCATTCGGATCAATATTGCCGGCTGTAATTTCTTTCTGGACCCAAGCGCATAGCACCACGCCTTGGGCAATGGCATTGTGCCGAATGAGCCACACATCCCCCAAGAGGGATGACGTCAGAACCTGTCCTGGCAGCGTCAGTCCGAATCTGCCCAGCTCCATGAAGTCGAGCCACCACGGCCCGCTGAGTGTAGGTTGTTCAATTTGCACCGGATCCGCCCAGTCCTGCCAATCGAGAATACAGATATTGGGGATGTCTTTCGGTTCGAGATAGAGGCGCGCAAAAATGGCATTGCTCAACTGTTTGAGCCATTCGTCTGATCCGGAACCGTTCAGTCCGTGTGTCAACACGATAAGTCCGGTAGACTTCCTGTCTGATTGGAATTCGAACGTGGCACCAGTGGAATCCATGATTTTGCCGTTTGTCGGATCACTGGCAAGGATGCGCTGGACGGGCTCGTTCACCACCGTCGGTTTATTGAACACCACGCGCATCGCGGCGGAAGCGCGCCGCCCCTGTCCATCGGTAGCGGTGATCTTCAAAATACGAGTGCCTTCCTGCCCGGTTACGCGCCAGTTCAGCAGGCGAAACCCGTTCGCGCCCGCCAAGGTGACGCCGTCCAACTGCCATTGCCAGGCAATCGGCCCGTATGCACCAGCCACTTCCGCCAGCGCATTCAGATCCCAAGCGCCCGGACCAGCAGAAGTTACCATCGGGGAATCCAGCCTTGCGGTCAGTGATTTGGCAATCGTGATCTCATAGGGCGGTGCGACGACATATCCTGTAGGCCGACGGTAGCCCGCCCGCACTTTCACCGTCGTCGGCACTGACGGCGTCCCCGCCGTGAACTGTCCGGCCCCTACGACCGTACCGGCTGGCGCGTCACCCTCGATCCACCACTCGCACAATGCGCCGACTTCCGCGAAGGTGCCATCATCGCTGTAGGACCAGCATTCGAGAGGCAGCGTGGCCCCCGGCGCACATTCGGACGGACCGCCGATCGCCAGCGTCAGTACCCGCCCGCTACGCGTATCGAACGCGAAAAGCCCCGAAAGACTCGACTCCTGCGCCCCCATAGCGCCCCGCGTATCGAAGGCAAAGACTTCCGACCCCGAGGCGTTTCCCAAAGCCGTCCGCGTATCGAACAGGAATATATCGGAATCGCCGACAACCGTCGCGGCGGAGACGCTTGATGCCGACGCCCACAGCAGGAACAATCCGCTAGCCAGTTTCTTAATCAACGCATCCCCCTTCGGACTGCGGCAGTTCACTGCCGCCTTGAAAATTGGTTCACGGGGCTTTCGGCTCTCGCCTACCGGCCCCATTCCCCGTTCCGTCTTCGTTCTACAGACACCAAGATCCGCAGAACAGGTTCGACTGGTGGGCTTCGAGAGGTCACCGGCTGCGTCCGTGAACGCCGCCGCTCCGCCTCTTCTCACGATCCTCATCGCTTCGATCCCCCTCACACAACGCAAACCGTTGTTGTTGTTCACATTGCCCGGCCCGTTGTTGTTCCGGTAGGCGCACCGCAGGTTGTTCGTGTCATTGTTCCACGAACCGCCGCGCAGGACGCGTCCGCTTTTCCTGTCGAACCCAGAACCATCCCGATCTTTTGCCGCAATCCGTCTACCAGTGCTCTCGAATCCGCCTGCATGGCGTGCCCTCGCCAGCTCTGCCAGCGCTGCTCAAGCGTTTCCGCCGACACCGCGCCGTCGGCGCATTGCCTCGCCGTCCAAACCAGACGCCGACACGCCGCCCTAGCATTCGGCGCGACCAGCCTGCGCCGGTCCGGCCAGATTCGCTGCCCCAGAAATGTCAAGCCATCCTGCGTGCGATAGGTGCGCGACTTGCGCTCGTTCAATCGCAGACGCACCCCGCACAGACGCGCCTGGATCGCCAGCCGCCATTCCGCCAGTTGCGCCCGGTCATCACCGAAAAGCACAAAATCATCCACATAACGGACGTAGCCCGGACAACGCAGCTCCTGCTTTACCCAGTGGTCAAACGCGCAAAGGTAAACGCCGCCAAACCACTGGCTGGTCAGATTCCCGATCGGCAGGCCGACACGCGCTGCGCCGGCAATGGCTAGATCATCGCCCGGAAACACGGTGCAAACCGGCTCCTGCGGATTGCTCGCATCAATGATCGTGTCCAGCAGCCACAGCGTATCGCGGCACGTGATCGTCCGCCGCACCGCCGTTTTCAGCACGCCGTGATCTATGCTCGGGAAATACTTACGGATATCGCATTTCAGGGCATAGGGATAACGCCGTGCAAAGTACTGGCAACGCCGGATCGCCGCATGCGTGCCCTTGCCTTCGCGGTTGGAATACAGATCATCAATCATCTTGCGTTCGAGCAGAGGCATCACCACCCTGCACACCGCATGATGCACAACGCGGTCGCGAAACGGGGCGGCACTGATCATCCGAGTCTTCGGACGATGAATCATATGCGTCCGATAAGGACCGGGCTTGTAGCTTTTTTCAGACAACTCGCCGCGCAATGCCAGCAGCTCGCCCTCCAGATGGGTGTTGAAACGACCCACCACATCGTTGAAACGCTTCGCCCGGCTTGCCAGATGCGCGGCGGCCAACAGATTCTCGAACGTGCGGATTTGCTCGAACAAATGGTTGTGCGTTTCCATCTACGTTTTCACTTCCTGCCGTTCCGTGCTGCTGGCGTGCTTCAGCCAGCCGCCGATCATGCGTCCGATCTCGTTCAGTTTTTCGGCAATCGTCCCGTAGCGCTGCGTGTTGAACAATTTCAAATCGTGCGTCAGCCGCACCAGATGCCGGACAATCTCGATCTCCAGATTGGCCTCGGCCAGATGCTGGCGTTTGTCACGACTGAAATACGCCCGCACACAGCACTCCTGTATATCCAGCAACTTCACTTCGATCCGATCCCCCAGCACGAATTTCTGGTCACGCGGGAACTTTGCCAGCACTGGCACGATGTACACCATCAGATCGTGCAAGCGCGTCAATACATTATCGGATTCTGCCATGCCAATGCTCGCTCAGCCAACCGCCACAAAAGAGTAAGAGATTAAAAGAGAAAAGATTAAAGCCCCCTCACACAACGCAAACCGCTGCCGTTGCTCACATTGCCCGGCCCGACGCTGACCCGGAAGGCGCACCGCAGGTAGCCCGCGTCATCGAGCCACGAACCGCCGCGCAGGACGCGCGCAGAACCTGTATCCGGGCCTTTAGGATTGTCTCCAGCCGACGGCCAGCCATAGTACGTGCCGTCGTGCCAGTCCCAGCACCATTCCCATACATTACCCGCCATGTCGTACAGTCCGTAGCCATTGCCACGATCCGGTCCGGCAGGCGTCTGCGTGCCGTTATAATAGCCACAGGGGGTTGTGCTATTGTCCCACGGATCGCCGCTTCCCGAATAATTCGCATCGCTGCCGGTGATCTCGTCGCCCCACGGGTACCGCTGGCCGGAAAGCCCGCCCCGCGCGGCCTTCTCCCATTCGGCCTCCGTCGGCAGGCGATAGCCGTTGGCATCCCATTTGACAGAGGCATTCGAGACATCCACATTCCCGCTGCGGTAAACCGTGGTCTGCGCTGCGTCCGTGTAATACACTGGTGTCAATCCTTCGCGCTCGCTGCGGGCATTGCACCATTTGACCGCATCGTACCAGGTGAAACTATGCACGGGATGATCGGCACCGTTTCCGCCCCCGCCGCCGATGGAATACCCATGCGAAGCGCTCCATGCCGTGTTATCCGCCCAGAGACCATACGAGACTTCATACTTGTCCATGAAGAAAGCCGCCACCTCCACCGTATGCACAGGGCGCTCGTTTTGATCGCCCTCGCCGGGATTGGTACCCATCAGGAACGGACCGGCGGGAATATAAGCCATGTTGAAGGGCGGCACCGGCGTGACGCCGTCGTTGGAGACAATACGAATCTTGCCCTTGTCCACATACTGGCCGTTCCAGTCCAGGCCAGCATTCCAAACAATGTGCCGGTTGGTCCCCACTGCCACGCCGCTGCCGACATTCCCCGAAAGACTGATGGCCGGGATGCGATAGGTCAGCCCCGCATCCCCCGAGATCAGCACCTGCACGGTCTGGGAATGCCCATCGGCATCGCTGACATCATAATAGATATCCACCAGCTTCGTGCCCGCCCGCTGCGACGCCCGCACATTGGACACCACCGGCGTCGCCGCGACCGCCGCCCCGCACAACCACAGCACCGCCACCCCGACCCCCGCCATAGCGAATCGTTTCATCATTGCCTCACTCCGTCCATATACGTTTGACCTCGAAAACACCCCGATGCTATTCCTCAGCCCTAGCAAAGTCAACAACGACAGCAAAGTCAACAACTGGCACACATCCTCGCTGGAATCGCAGGCTTGCTTCCCGAGCCTGAGACTGCTAGCTTCCGTCAACTGGTAAAAAACAATGATAGAACAACTTTTCGACATTCCATTTGTGGCCGGGCTCGCTCTGCGGGAAAAGCAGATCCAGCAGAACTACCGACCCCTGATCGCCGTACACAAGTGGACCGACCCCTGATCGCCGTACACAAGTGGAAGGGGGGGAACGACATGCGGTATGAACTGACCATAAAGATGCTTGTGGTAAGCCCACACAGCAAGGAACGGGTCGCCAAGCAAACAGAGTCGGTATGTGAGTTTGGTACCGTAAGAGAAGCCATCGCGGAAGGGCTCAAGCTTGGGCCCTGCCCACGGTTGCTCAGTGTGGAGGTCAACCGCGCATCAGGCTGCTTGGCGGCTCGGGCCTGACGCTCGGCTTCGAGCAAGTCCCGGACTTCATTATTCCAAGCGAGTTCAACCCGAAAGTCGTCATTGAGGCAAAGCTGACCGAAGATGACGGAACCGCGCGTGACAAAGTGGCGCGCATCCAGCAACTCGATACACTGCGAAGAAATGGACAGTCCGGCCGCAGGCCGAAATACGAACTTATCGCCTGCATCGATGGCCGCGGCTTCGGTCAACGTCGCGAGGACATGCGGAAACTGCTATTTGCAACCGACGGCAAGGTCTTCACAGTGAAGACACTCGGCAAACTCGTCGCCTGTACCCGTCTCGCTGAGTTCTCGACAAAATAGGCGTGTGCTTATGCTGAGCGGGCCGAGCTGGGGCTCGGCGCTCCCTGTGAGGGGATGGCATGCACCCTGAATCGCGCTTGCTTCCTTCCAAGACAGAGCGATGCATTTACCACCGCTTCATCCCTCATAGCCAATTTCTTTCTTTAACTCATCAAGATCGACGACAAAGGAATCCTGCCCCATACGAGCCAAGGCCAGAAGAAAATCCGTCCTGTCCAGACCGGCAACTTCGGCCGCGATTTCTTGTGAAATCACACCAGCGGAATACCATTTGGCCGCCGCCGCCAGCCGCATCTCCTTGAGGAAATCGACTGGGCCACTTCGCACAGCGGCAAAGACATCTTCCGGTAGCTGCATTGTCAGCGTTGTCATGCCGTCTCCTATATTTGATTAAAACTCAACGCGGTCCAATGCTACCATCACCAATAAACCAAGGCAACTTCCAATATAGCCATTTGAAGGGCCACAGGGGCAGGCTGCGAACATAGAAAAGCTGCTGCTGCTGGGTTGTATGCAGGCTGGTTAAGATCCGGGAACGCCGAGCTGGGGCTCGGCGTTCCCAGTAAGACCGCTACACACCCAGGCGCTGGCGGCGCATCTGCTCGGCAGGGGTCTGCACAGTGCTGGAGACGTGCCCCGGCAACGGCAGGATCTGCTCGTGGATCGCGTCCAGGATCCATGACGGCTGCGGGAAGAATGCCTCTTCCAGCTCATACGCCGGCGTGATCCAGTTACGCGATCCGACCACCACCGGCGGCGCGTCAAGCGAGTCGAACGCCATGGCCGTCAGGTTGGCTGCGATCGTCTGCATGACCGATCCACGCTCGCAGGCATCGGAGGAAAGCAGCACGCGCCCCGTCTTCCTGACCGATTCGACCAGCGGGCCGTAATCGAGCGGGTTGATGCTGCGGCAGTCCCACACGTCGGCGCTCAGGCCGTACTTCTCCTGCAGCGTGTCCGCCGCCTCGAGCGCGCGGTAAAGAGTGGCCCCGATGGTGATGATCGTGATGTCCTTGCCGTCGCGCCGCTTGGCCGGAGGTCCCAGCGGGATCTCGTAGTACCCGGCAGGAACCTCGGGCTCGAACATCTCGCCGATGTCGTAAAGCCTTTGGCTTTCAAAGAATACAACCGGATCCGTACCGGCCAGGGCGGTATTGAGCATGCCCTTGGCGTCGTAAGGGGTGACCGGGAATACGACCTTCAATCCGGGAATGTGGTTGACCAGCGCACTCCAGTCCTGCGAATGCTGCGCGCCGTACTTGGAGCCGACGGAAACCCGCAGCACCAGCGGCATCTCCAGAACCCCGGCCGACATGCTCTGCCACTTGGCCATCTGGTTGAAGATCTCGTCGCCAGCGCGGCCCATAAAGTCGCAGTACATCAGTTCCACCAGCGCACGGCCGCCCTCGAGGGCATAACCGACGCCCGTGCCGACAATCGCCGCCTCGGAGATCGGTGAATTGAATAGCCGATTGTACGGCAGAGCCTCGGTAAGGCCGCGGTAGCAGGCGAATGCCCCGCCCCAGTCGCGGTTCTCCTCGCCGTAGGCCACCATCGTCGGGTC
>JAIFLS010000042.1 GCA_020048935.1 bacterium
TCATCGGGGTCCTCGCCAGCCTGCTCGATCAGGCGGTTCTGCACATCCAGCAACTCCTTCTCGGTCCGGGCGCGTTCCTGGCGATCGTCCATCCGCAGCGAAATGTCCTCGGACGCGTTCATCGTCTCGATACGCCCGAGCAGCTCGCGGTAGGCGACATAACGCGCGTCGCCCGCCTGGCGGTCACCCGACCGGGCGCGCAGATCGGCCAGCAGCGGGGAGAGATCATCGAACGGCGAGAACATGACCGGGCGCACAGTCGACCATTCCAGCGGATTTTCCAGGCTTTCCTCGCCAAAATCCATGTAGTCGTAGGGCGAAGGGATGACGATATCCGGCTCGACCCCCTTGAGCTGTGTGGAGCCGCCGGAGATGCGGTAGAAGAGCGCGCTGGTCACCTTGATCGACCCCATGTCCTCGTCGCGGCCCAGCGGCAGGACGGTCTGGACGCTGCCCTTGCCGTGCGTCCTGGAATCGCCGATGACAATCGCGCGGCCGTAATCCTGCAGGGCGGCGGCCACGATCTCGGAGGCTGAGGCGCTGGTGCGGTTGACAAGCACCGCCAGCGGTCCGGAATAGGCGATCGTCGGATCATTGTCCGGGAGGATGTTGACGGTGCGACGCTCCTTGACGAGCACGACAGGTCCCGTTTCAATAAAGAGCCCGGTCATCAGCACGGCCTCCACCAGCGAGCCACCGCCGTTGTTGCGCAGATCGAGGATGATGCCGTCCACCTTCTCGTCGTGCAGCTTTCGCAGGATGGCGGCCACATCGCGCGAGGCGCTTTTGTACTCGGGCTCGTAGCGCTTGGCCCCCATGTCGGCGTAGAAGGTAGGCAGCACGATGACTCCGACCTTCATTTCGGTGCCATCGGGGCGGACGTGGGTCTCGACGCGGGATTTGGCCTCGCGCGCCTCGAGCTTGACCTCGTCGCGGATCAGTTCAACGTTCTTGGTGGTGTTTCCCGTCGGGTCGGCAGCCGGGATCACGGTCAGCACCACGCGCGAACCGACCTCGCCGCGGATCACGCGGACGGCACGGTAGAGCGGCCAGTGCAGGATGCTGACCGCGGGCTCGTCCCCCTGGGCGACAGCGATGATCTTGTCGCCGGGGCGCAGGCGGTTGTCGCTCTTGTCGGTAGCCGCCGGCCCGCCAGGCATCAGGCTGACGATCATCGCCGTCCCATCCTCGGGACGCAACAGTGCCCCGATTCCGACCAGTGAGAGCTTCATCTCGATCGCGAAATCCTCCGCGGTGGCTGGCGACATGTAATCGCAATGGGGGTCGAAGGCGCGGGCGAAGGCGGCGAGGTACTGCTGCACGACCCATTCCTCGTCGTGGTCATCGATCACCTGGACGAACTGGGTGTAGCGTTCGCGAATGAACTCCGCTGGCGGGAGGTCCGGCTCGATCAGGGCTGCGTCATCATCCTTGTTGACGTCTTCCGTTTCCCCTGGCTCGGCGGCGACTGCCGTTTCTGCAACGCCATTGGTCGCCGGATCGGCAGTCGTCTCCGGAGCAGCATTGGTTGCCAGGTCGAAAGTCGTCTCCGAGACCTCGACCCTCGTCGTCAGCCCCAAATCCAACACTGGCGGTACTATCATTTCCGCCGTTGCCGTGTCCTCGTCGAGGGTTTTCGCGATCAGGCGCCGCAGGAATTCGTTCTTTATGCGCTTGCGCCACAGCTCGTCCCATTCCGCCTGATCGGCACACCAGGGGGCCTCGCGCCGTTTCCAGCGGTAGGATTCGTCAACCGTGAAATCAAACTCCTCGGCCAGCAGTTTCTCGGTGAAGGCCAGGCGGTCGCGCACGCGCTCCTTGAACGTCTCGAAGATCTCGCCTGCCAGCTCGATGTCGCCTTTGCGCAGCGTATCACCGAGCCCGGCCTGCCGTTGCGCGAAACGCTCGATGTCCGACGCCAGGAAGTAAATCCGTTCATAGTCGAACGCGGAGACATAGTTGTCGAGCATCTGGCGGGCAAGGGCGTCATCGACCTCGCGATGCAGCAGGTGCTGGCGTGGAAACTCACCGACAACCGCTCGCGCGGTACGGGAGAAATGCGCCTCCTTCTCGGGGGGCAGAAACCCCGAGACCCCGATTATCAGGACCGGCAGCGCGGCAAGCATCATCACGGTTCGGTTCAGTTTCATAATATAAAGGCTCCCTCAGTCATTCAGTACGGAAGGCATAATACCACAGGAGGTGAATAAAGAAAAGGTTCTTCGATGAACCCGTTCATGCCATGGCATCGGGGTGGTTTTGTAGCCCAGTCGCGCCGCGACTGAGGCAGCGGAACGCGCTTGCGATCACGCAAATCCCCGTGCTGGCGCCAACCAGCCGTTTGCTTACAACGCTGAAGCCGCACTCGCGGCGCGAGTGGGCTACATGAGGGAGAGCGGAAAACGACTACGGCGACGACTGCGGAGTACGAAAGAAAAGGGGCAGGGTTCCCTGCGGGCACCCCGCCCCTTGTTCGATTGCAACCGGTGATCGCGACGCGATCAGGCCAGCAGCGCATCCTTGCAGGCCTTGGCCACGCGGAACTTGACCACGGTTTTGGCGGGGATGGTGATCGTCTCGCCCGTGGCCGGGTTGCGGCCCTGGCGCTCGGCACGCTCCACCAGCATCAGCTTGCCGATTCCCGGCAGCGTGAACCCGTTGGCCGCTTCCGCATAGGACAGGCTGGCTACGGCGTCAAGCAGGTTGGAAACGTCGCTCTTGGAAAGCCCTGTCGTCTCGGCCAGGGCCGCGATGGTCTGTGTCTTGGTCATCATGTTTCTCCTCTTTCTTGTTGTAGTAATCCGGTTACCGTCATGGCATCCGATAAAACGCTGTTTTCGCATTGTCACCAAAACAGGCAGAAACACAAGCGATTTTTTCGATATTTATGAGTTGACCTTATGCAGGCCGGTTTGCTATCTTCCCATTCCTGCTAACGCAAAAGAAGCACTCGTGGTGAAATTGGCATACACGCAAGGTTCAGGTCCTTGTGCCCGCAAGGGCGTGGAGGTTCGACTCCTCTCGGGTGCACCAGCAGCGTTGCCGAGGGCAGTTTAGGACAGGCGGGGGGGATGGTTTTCCTGAATTAATCGCTTGCAATGGCAGGCAAGTTGTGGGAGTCTTCCGGCCTTTTTGGAGGAAACATGGCAGTTAAGATTAGAATGAAGCGAACGGGCGGGAAGAATGACGCCTGCTTCCGGGTCGTCGCCGCTGATATGCGTTCGCCTCGCGATGGCAAGAACCTTGAGACTCTGGGCTGGTACAGTCCGGGAGCCAAGGGCAAGCTGTTCGAGCTGGATATGGGCCGGATCGAACACTGGCTGGGCAAGGGAGCCCAGATCAGCGATACCGTGGCCAGCCTGGTGAAGAAGACGCGCAAGGCGGCGGCAGCAGCCGCCACAGTGGTACCGGCCGTTGCAGCGCCGGCAACGGATGCGAATTGACGTTATAACCATTTTTCCGGGCATGCTTGACGGGTTCCTGAAGGAAAGCATGCTCAAGCGGGCGTCCGCGTCGGGCAAGGTCTTCTTCAATACCATCGACCTGCGCGATTTCACGACGGATGTCCACCACACGACGGATGACCGTCCCTACGGGGGCGGCCCCGGAATGGTGATGAAACCGGAGCCGATCTTCGCGGCGGTCGAGTCGGTGCGGACAGCGGGGGCGCGCGTCATCCTGATGACGCCGCAGGGGCGGGTTTTCCGGCAGTGCGAGGCGATAGCGCTCGCGCGGGAATCCCATTTGATCTTTGTATGCGGCCATTATGAGGGTGTCGACGAGCGGGTCCGGCAGGGATTGGTGACGGATGAGCTCTCGATCGGGGACTACGTGCTGACTAACGGCGTGCTGCCGGCAGCGGTGGTTGCCGATGCGGTGGTCCGGCTGCTGCCGGGGGTGCTCGGCGGCGAAGGAGCGACCGAGGAGGAATCGTTCGCGAACGGTTTGCTGGAGTATCCGCATTACACGCGGCCGCCGGCATTCCAGGGGATGACGGTGCCGGATGTACTGCTATCCGGCAACCATCAGGCGGTCGCCGCCTGGCGGGCGGAACAGTCCCGGCAGCGGACGCGCGAGCGGCGTCCGGATTTGACGGTTTGATTAGGACAGGGTGCGGGGTGCGCCCGGCAGAGGGTGTTGAAGTAGTGAAAACGAATCCCGGTAGACGGGACGCGGGCGGAGGACGGCATGATATCGGATATTGTAAACAAGATTGGCAACGAGTGTCTCAGGACGGATGTTCCGGATTTCAAGGTCGGAGACACGCTTGACGTGCATGTCAAGATCCGTGAAGGCGAGAAGGAACGCGTCCAGCTCTATTCCGGCGTGGTTATAGCACGTGACGGCGGTGGCGGCACGGAAACCTTTACCGTGCGGCGCATCTCGCATGGCGTCGGCGTGGAACGCGTCTTCCCCGTGCATTCCCCCTATATCGACAAGATCGTGGTTATGCGTTCAGCCTATGTCCGCCGCGCGAAACTCTACTACCAGCGCGCACTGACCGGCAAGAAGGCCCGCATGAAAGAGAAGATCGTGGCGAAGACCAAGGATTGAGTTGCTCCGCCACGAGCAAGAGTGCTGGGCACGCGGGCTCACGCGTATCGCGGGGGTCGACGAGGCAGGCCGTGGTCCGCTGGCAGGTCCGGTGGTTGCCGCGGCCTTTGTCTTTTCAAGGACGGCGGCGGAAGCCGGGTTCCTCGGCGAACTGGCCCGATTGACCGACTCCAAGAAACTCACGGAAGCGCAGCGGGAGGCGTTCTACACGCTGCTGACCGGCCGCGCCGGGCTTGAGACCGGGGTCGGGATCGCCAGTGTCGAGGAGATCGACCGTTTCAATATCCTCCAGGCCACGTATATGGCGATGCGGCGGGCAATAGCCGCCCTGCCAGCCCTGCCGGAGCACATCCTGGTCGACGGACTCCCGGTTCCCAGCCTGCCGGTTCCCTCCACCGCGATCGTGGGCGGCGACGCGCTCAGCCTCTCGATCGCCGCCGCCAGCGTGATCGCCAAAGTCACCCGTGACCACCTAATGCTTGCGCTTGACGCGCAATATCCGCCATACGGCTTTGCGCGCCATAAAGGCTACGGCACAGCGCGCCACATCAAGGCGCTGCTCGAGTACGGACCGATCCCGGAGCACCGCCGCTCCTTCCGCCCGGTACGCGAGACGCAGGAGATCCGCCGCCGGCAAGGCCACCCGGAGCCCCCCGCCCTCGCGACACCGCCATGGAACCTGCGACTGGAGGCGGAATGAGCAGCATAGGCGGCATGAGGCGATTCTTCTCATTCGGCAAGAACAAGGCGGACGCCAAGGCCGATCCCGCACCCGAACACCTCAAGACCGGCGTCTGGGGCGAGCAGAAGGCGGCGGATTTCCTGAAGAAGCTGGGGTACAAGATCCTGGGCCAGCGGGTGCGGATCGGCACCCGTGATGAACTCGACCTGGTGGCTCGGGACGGTGATTGCCTGGTGTTTGTCGAGGTCAAGACGCGGGGAAGCGAAGCGTACGGGCGTCCGTTCAGCTCGGTGGACCGCAAGAAGCGCCATACGCTCTCGCGCGGGGCCATCCGCTACCTGCAGCGCCTGAAGAACCCGCGTGTCAGTTTCCGGTTCGACGTGGTGGAGGTCATCGGCCGCGCCGATGCCGCAACTCCGCCCGAGATCCGCCACATCCGCAACGCCTTCCCGCTCGACCGCCGCTACATGCTGCCCTGAGGGGTCTGATGCCACACCCGGCTCGCGAGGACGTCTGGGATGAACTGTGCGATGAAGTGTAGGAAAGCGGGAACCCTTTGCTCGGTTACCCACCCCGCCCTTCGGGCACCCCTCCATGGAGTGGACCATTAGAGCACAGCATAGTTCCCCTCCGAGGAGGGGTGCCCGGAGGGCGGGGTGGGTTTGTTGCCCGAGATAGCTAGCAATATGGTTCAAAATGGAATCGACAATGCGAGTAGACGAAGAGGATGGCTGCCAGCTTCACCCCGCCGGGAACCAGCGCAGGAGTTCCCTCGCAACCAGTTCATGCCCTGCCCGGTTGGGGTGGTTCGGCCACGACAGGATGTCGGACAGGTCACCGGCTGTGCTGTGTTGCATGCAGGCCTGCAGGCTGTCGGCCAGCCCGGTCCCGTACTGCGCAGCCAGCGCCCGGATCTGCGCGGCGTGCTCGCCGAGCTGGTGCTTGTCCGCACCCGC
>JAIFLS010000170.1 GCA_020048935.1 bacterium
TGAAATGGCCAGGGACATCAGGCAGATGCAGTCGATCGGCGTCAACCTGGTCCGCATGGGCGAATTCGCCTGGTCCCGGATGGAGCCTGCCGAGGGGACGTATGATTTCGAATGGTTGCACCGGGCGGTGGAGGGATTCACGAAGGCCGGTATCGCGGTGGTCCTGTGCACGCCGACTGCCACGCCGCCGGTATGGTTGAGCGCCAAGCATCCGGATATCCTGCGCGTCAGCGCGGCGGGCTTGACAATCGGACACGGCGGACGGCGGCAGTATTGTCCGAATTCCCTGAGGTATCAGAAGTATTCAGTCGGGATTGCGCAACGTCTTGCCGATGAGTTTGCCGATTCTCCCGCTGTAATCGCCTGGCAGGTTGATAACGAGTTCTGGGAAGAATGTTTCTGCCCGCAGTGTGAAAAGTCGTTCCGCTCCTGGCTCAAGGCGCGGTTCGGGACAATCGCGGAGTTGAACAGGGCGTGGCTCACGGTGTTGTGGAGTCAGGAGTACCAGTCTTTCGATCAGGTGCCGTTGCCCAATCCGCAACGCGTCGGGGCCGGGCACCATCCGTCGCTGCGGGCGGCCTACCGGCACTTCATGAGCGACAGCTATGTCGCTTTCTGCAGTGCCCAGGCCCGTGTGCTGCGGAGCGGGACCGGCCGGCCTGTTACCACGAATGCACATAATCCGGTATACCAGCGAATAGATTACGAGCGGCTTTTTGCGGATTTGGATCTGGTGTGTACAGACAGTTACGCGGGGCCGGACAACCTGGCGCGTTATGCTTTTGAAACCGACTGGATGCGGCCGTTCGGGAAACGGTTCTGGCTGGCGGAAACCGCCTCAACCCAACCGGGCGGAACAGCGGTGGGCGATGGGGGTTCGTTTGTCTTTGCACCAGGCTCACTGCGCGCCAAGATGTGGCTCACCTACGCGCTGGGCGCCGAGGCGGTGAGCTTCTGGCTTTGGCGGGCGCATTGGGCCGGGCAGGAGTTGGAGCATGGCAGTGTGCTTTACCCCTGGGGCGATGAATGTGCCAACACGGGTGAAATCCGTGAGGTCGCCAGGGAACTGGCGGAACATGGCGAGTGGATGCGGGCGACGCGGCCGAAGCCGGCGGTGGTCGCCATGCACTACGGTGTGCCGGTGCAATGGCAGTTTGAAGCCAGTGCGATCGCGGCCGGTTTCAACTATGACGCGTCCATCACGGCGTTTCATCGACTGCTTGCCGAATCAGGAGTGTCAAGGGACGTGATCATGGCGGGCGCAGAGGTTGATCAGTACCAGGTTGTGTTTTCACCTTACCTGCCGGCGATCGACAAGGACCTGATGAAACGCATGCGGCGATTTGTGGAGCAGGGCGGGACCTGGGTCCTGGGACCACTCTCCGCCTGCCGCACGACTGAAAACACAGCTCATCGGGATGCGTGCTATGGCGCGGAATTTGAAAAGTGGCTGGGTATCCATGTGCGGCACAGGCATACACCTGGAGGAGTTACCAACCTTGAAGCTGACGGCAAAATCAAAGGATGCCGTTTGTGGTGCGATGCCTATGAATTACGGAAGACGGATTGCCGGGTGCTGGCAGCCTATGCCGGAGGACCGTTGGACGGCTTTGCGGCGGTGGTCGAGTGTCCGATCAGCAATGGACGGGTAGTTTTGATTGGCACGCAGCCGGACGACAGCTGGCTCGAGGAATTGATCGGACACCTGGTGCCGGGCGCGAAATCGGATCCAGGCGTTATGGTCTGTGAACGGTTGACCGCGGATGGCCGTCCGTCCGGGGCCATCATCGTGAATACCCGGCGCGAACCTGCCGCGTATGGCGATTCCCCTTCAGCGCGTTCGATGTTGGAAGGCTACGGAGTGGCGATCGTGAGGCGTCCGGAATGAACTCCAAGGGTGGTACACTTTCCGGGTTCTTATGGGGGTTACCAGTTCGATGCGCTGGGGATTGCCGATAATGCCGGCACCGGGCGTGAACGTCGAGACCCACGTCTGCCAGCCGCCTGACGAGCCGTCGCCGTTGACCGGCGTTGTATTCGACACAACACCTGCCATCCGGTGGTTTTCACTTGGCACAAATTAATGATCATCAGCAGGTTATGGCCGTATCTTCCGCCCACACCCAGGCGAATACTCACCCCCCCGTCGATGTTGTGACCGCCAAACATATTTCAGGTGATGAACCCCGGCAGGTCGATGTTCTGTCTGCATACGCCGACATTGGTCTTTCGACATTAGGTTTGCATTCAGTGGCCGGAGGATTTACACTTCGTCATTCATTTCATGGACTCGTCCGGATATTTTCGGACAGTCCCAACAGGTGACAATTATGCATAAACCACGAAAGACTATGGCGATCGCAACCCTGGCTCTGCTGGCCTGCCTGCAAGTGACCAGAGCGAACGAGGCGATCTTCACGGCCATCAAGGCTCGCGACAGCGAGGAGGCCGTGCGGCTGATCCGCGAGGAACCGCTGCTCTATGTCGAGGCGCTGGACAAGGGACGTTCGACGCCGCTGCACTGGGCGGCCCTTTATGGCCTGCCGGATGTGGCATCCGCCCTCATCAAGAACCGGGCCGATGTGAACCGCCAGGCGGACAACGGATCGACCCCGCTGCACTGGGCCGCCCGGCGCAACATGACGCGGATCGTCACCATTCTGATCGAAAGCGGCGCGGACATCCACAAGAAGACCAGCAAGGGCTATACCCCGCTGCACTGGGCCGCGATGGGCAATTCGGCAGACGTCGCCACGCTGTTGATCGAGGCCGGGGCCAAGGTCAACTCGAAGGCCGACGACGGCTCGACACCCCTGCACTGGGCGGTGCAGGCGGAGGGCTATGAGGTGATGGCCGCGCTGATCGCCAATCGCGCGGATATCTTCGCCAAGGCAGACAACGGTACGACGCCGGTGTTCTGGATCAAGGATGCGGCCTTCCGCAAGCGGTTCGAGGCGCTGATTACCGAGCGAGTCAAGCCCGTGGGTGAAGAGCCGGATCCGGTGCCCGCCGCAGGGCCGGTTTCGGTTAAACTGGCCGATGGCGGCGTGTACACCGGGAAACTGGTGAAGGACCGTCCGCATGGCGAGGGCGAGGTGGTCTACGAGGATGGCGAGCGCTATCTCGGACTATGGCGCAAGGGGGCGCGCCACGGTCGCGGGGTGCAGACGCTCCCCGGCGGGGATGCCTACGAGGGTGAGTGGAAGGATGGACAGCGGAACGGCGAGGGCATCTACCGGTATGCCAACGGCGGCGAACTATCGGGAACCTGGAAAGACGGGCGGTTCGTCAAGGGGTCCGGTTCTTATGTGTTCGTGAATGGCGACAGGTACCTGGGCGAGTGGAAGGACGACCAGATGACGGGCACGGGGGTCTACACCACCGTCGCCGGCGAGACGTATGCCGGACAGTGGGCAGCCAACCGGTATCTGGGACCGGCCTCCGGGAACGGTGAGAAATGAGCGATAAATATCCTTTTCAGGCACTGGAAAAGAAATGGCAGAAGCGCTGGGCCGACGACGCCCTGTTTGTTGCCGACCCGCAGGCGGCGGCGGACAAGTTCTACTGCCTGACCATGTTCCCTTACCCCTCGGGGGTGCTGCACATGGGGCATGTGATCAACTACACGCTGGGCGATATCATTTCCCGCTACAAGCGGCTGCGCGGGCATACGCTGGTTTCGCCGATGGGGTGGGACAGCTTCGGGTTGCCGGCCGAGAACGCGGCGATCCGCACGGGGACGCATCCGCATCCCTTCACCGATGGCAACATCGCCCGCATGCGCGAGCAGATGAAGCGCGCGGGCTGGGGCTATGACTGGTCGCGCGAGGTGGCCACCAGCCATCCGGACTACTACCGCTGGACGCAATGGTTCTTCCTGCAGTTCTACAAGCAGGGGCTGGCGGTCAAGAAGACCGCACCGGTAAACTGGTGCGACTCATGCGAGACCGTGCTGGCGAACGAGCAGGTGCACGACGGGGCCTGTGAACGGTGCGGCACCGCTGTCCGCCAGGAGGACATGTCGCAATGGTTCTTCACGATGAGCCGCTATGCCCAGCGGTTGCTCGACGGGCACGCGAAGCTGCGCGGCCAATGGCCGGACGCCGTGCTGGCGATGCAGGAGGAGTGGATCGGTCGCTCGGAAGGGGCCATGGTAAACTTCACCGTGGCCGAGACCGGCGCTCCGCTGCCGATTTTCACCACGCGGCCCGATACGCTTTTCGGGGTGACGTTCATGAGTATCGCTCCCGAGCACCCTCTGGTGGCGGAGCTGGTCCGCGGAACCGCGCGCGAGGCGGAAGTGCTGGCTGCGGTGGCTGCGATGCGGCGCCAGGGCACCAGTGTGCGCGACCTGGCGGAGCGCGAGAAGGTCGGTATCTGGACCGGGGCGCATGTCATCAACCCTGTCAATGGCGACAAGGTACCGCTGTGGGTGGCCAACTTCGCCCTGATGGGCTATGGCACCGGCGCGGTGATGGCCGTGCCCGCGCATGACCAGCGCGACTTCGAGTTCGCACGTAAGTACGGGATACCCGTTCGCGTCGTCATCGAGCGCAACGGCGAGCCGCTTTGCGCCGCGGCGATGACCGAGGCCTACACGGCCACCGGTACCATGCGAGATTCCGGGCCGTTCAGCGGCCGCAACAACCGTGAGGCGATGCCGGACATCATCGCGTGGCTGGCGGAAAAGGGCTATGGACAGGGAACGGTGAACTACCGCCTGCGCGACTGGCTGATCAGCCGGCAACGCTACTGGGGCGCGCCCATCCCGATCGTCTACTGCGATACCTGTGGCACGGTGCCGGTTCCCGAGGACCGGCTTCCGGTGCTGCTGCCGCGCGATGTCACCTTCCGCGAGGGTCATGGCAATCCGCTGGCCGCCAGCGAGAGCTTCGTGCATTGCGACTGCCCGGCCTGCGGCAAGCCGGCAAGGCGCGAGACCGACACAATGGATACCTTCGTCGATTCGAGTTGGTATTTCTTGCGCTACTGCGACCCGCACAACGATTCGGCGCCGTTTGATCCGGCGGTCGTACGGACATGGATGCCCGTGGACCAGTACATCGGCGGTATCGAGCATGCAACCATGCACCTGATCTATGCCCGCTTCTTCACCATGGTACTGCACGACATCGGCCTTGTCGATTTCGAGGAGCCGTTCACGCGACTCTTCTGTCAGGGCATGGTCTGCAAGACGGCCTACTACTGCGAGACGCACAAATGGCTGCACGAGGACCAGGTTGTGGACGGGCGTCGCGAGGGCGATTCAATCGCGGATGGCAAGTGCGCCCATTGCGGGCAGCCGGTTCGCGCGGAAATGGCCAAGATCAGCAAGTCCAAGTTCAACGTGGTCGATCCCGACGCGATGTTCGACCGCTACGGGTCCGATACCGTGCGGCTCTACATGGTCAGCGATGCCCCGCCGGACAAGATGCAGATCTGGAGCGAAGCGGGGATCAACGGATCCTGGCGGCTGCTCAACCGGCTTTGGGACCTGGTGATGGCCCGCATCCCGGCGATGGCCCCGGCGGGCACGCCTGTGCCGGCTGGTCTCGACGAGGTGAACACGGCGTTGCGGCGCAAGGCGCACCAGTGCATCATGCGCGTGACGGAGGCGATCGAGGGCGGCTTCCAGTTCAATACCGCGATCGCCCGCTGCAACGAGCTGCTCTCGCAACTGCGCGGGGCAGGCGACCAGGTTCATCCGGCCGTGCTGCGCGAGGCGCTGGAGGTTGTGCTGCGGGTACTGGCGCCGATCGTTCCGCATTTCTCCGAGGAGCTCTGGGAGCGGCTTGGTCACGTCAGTAGCATTTTCGCCTGCGGCTGGCCGGAGGCTGATGCGGCGGCGGCGCGCGAGCAGGAACTGGTCATTCCTGTGCAGATCAACGGCAAGGTGCGCGCGCGGCTGACCCTGCCGCCGTCGGCGACGAGCGCGGAGATCGAGGCGGCGGCACTGGCGGACGCCGATGTCGCGAAGTGGACGGCTGGCGTGACGATCCGCAAGATCATTGTGGTGCCGGGGAAACTGGTCAATATAGCGGTTTCATCATGATAGACTGGCTCTCGCCCTTTCGGCGGCTGCGTGGCACGGTTTGCAACTGGTTCTCGCTGACCCGTTCCGAAGCCTCCAGTCTGCTGTTGGTATTCGGAATCGTGCTGCTGGGGCTGGTCGCGAAGCTGTTCTGG
>JAIFLS010000017.1 GCA_020048935.1 bacterium
CGGATGACGGAAACCGATCCCGAGACCGGGGCGATACTGGACTGGGGATTCGTGGGCGAGCCGGGGGAAGTGCTCACGGAACCGATACACGCGATGCTGGCCGAGGGGTTGATTCCCGTGCTCACACCGCTGGGCATGGGGCCGGGGAACAAGGTGCATAATATCAATGCGGATGTGGCGGCGGCGGCGGTTGCCAAGGCGCTGAAGGCGCGCAAGCTGGCGTTCCTGTCCGATGTGCCGGGGCTGCTGCGCGACCCGCAGGATCCGGAATCGCTGATCACGACGCTGCGGCTGGACGAGGTGGCGTGGCTGGTGAAGCAGGGTGTGATCTCGGGCGGCATGCTGCCGAAGATCGCGAGCTGCATCGAGGCCCTGGAGGCGGGGGTTCGCAAAGTGCATATGATTGACGGGCGCATGTTCCATTCGCTGCTGATGGAGATGTTCACCGACAAGGGAGTGGGGACGGAAATTGTCGCGGGCGGTATCGACGAGGTGTGAGCGGGCGCGACAAGGGTGTTAACAAGTAAAAACGACCTGTGCGAATGGGTGCACAGGGAAATCGAGAGGATCCGGGATCATGAGCAAGACACAGGAAATCAAGGCATTGTACAAGCAATATGTGATGAATACCTATGCGCCGGAGATCGCGCTGGTCAAGGGGCGTGGAACCAAGGTATGGGATGCCGACGGCAAGGTCTACCTTGACTTCGCGGCGGGGATCTCGGTGCTCAATGTCGGCTATTCCCATCCGAAGGTTGTCGCGGCGGTGCAGGCCCAGGTCGCCGAGCTGGTGCATGTCTCGAACCTGTACTTCAACGAGAACCAGGCGCTGCTGGCCAAGCGGCTTTCCGATCTCTCGCTCCACGGCAAATGCTTCTTCTGCAATTCGGGGGCGGAGGCCAACGAGGGCCTGATCAAGCTGGCGCGCCTGTGGGGGCACGAGCAGGGCAAGTACGAAGTGATCTGCATGAAGAACTCGTTCCATGGCCGCACTCTGGCGACCGCGTCGGCCACCGGGCAGGAAAAGGTGAAAAAGGGGTTTGAGCCCATGCCGGAAGGGTTCGTGCATGCCGTTTACAACGACCTTGATTCGGTCAAGGCGCTGGTGACGGAAAAGACCGTGGCCGTGATGCTCGAGACGGTGCAGGGCGAAGGCGGCATCATTCCGGCGGAGCCCGAATTCATGGAGGGCGTGCGCGCGCTTTGCGACGAGAAAGGGCTGCTGATGCTTTGCGACGAGATCCAGAGCGGCATGGGCCGCACGGGCAAATGGTTCGCCTTCCAGAACTACGACGTCGAGCCGGACGCCTTCTCGCTGGCCAAGGGGCTTGGCAGTGGCTACCCGATCGGCGCGGTGGTGGCAGGCCCGAAACTTTCCGACGTGTTCCATCCCGGGCACCACGCCAGCACCTTCGGCGGCTCGCCGCTGGCTTGCGCCGCCGCCCTGGCCACGATCGACGTGATCGAGCAGGAAGGGCTGGTTGAACGCGCCGCCGAGAAGGGCGAGCTGCTCAAGGAGGGCCTGGAGGACTTCGCCGAGCGCTACGCGCATGTGACCGGGGTGCGCGGCATGGGCCTGATGCTGGGGCTGGTGCTGGACCAGGAAGCCAAGCCGCTGACCAAGGCATTCGCGGAAGTAGGGTTGCTGGCAATTCCCACCGCCGGCAATGTGGTGCGCTTCCTGCCGCCGCTGACCGTCAAGGACGACGAGCTCGAGGAGGCTCTGGACATCATGGAGGATTGCCTGGAAAGCATGCATGCGGAGGCGGGCAATGACGCTGAATGACCTGAAGGGCCAGAAGGCCGGCATCTGTGTTTCCGGCGGGCTTGACAGCAAGACCGTCACCAGGATGCTGGTTGATTCCGGTGTCGACGTGGTCTGCTTCACGGCGGACCTGGCGCAGCCGGACGAGACCGATATCAGCGCGGTGGTCGAGAAGATGGCCCCCTGCGGTGCCGAGACCGTGGTGGTGGATCTGCGCCGGGAAATGGCTGAGGCCTGTTTCGAGGTGCTGGCCTGCCAGGCGATGTACGACGGCGGCTACTGGAACTCGACCGGGATTGCCCGTGCGGTGACGGTGAAGGGGTTGGTCAAGGCCATGCAGGCCAGGGGCTGCACGGTCCTGGTACACGGGGCGACGGGCCGCGGCAATGACCAGATGCGTTTCGAGCGCTACACGAACGTACTGGCACCGGAGATGAAGGTCTATGCGCCCTGGCGTGATGCCGGGCTGCTGAAGCAGTTCCCCGGTCGGCTGGAAATGGTCGACTACCTGCGCAAGGCGGGGATCGAGGCCTTCCCGGGCGGGAAGAAGCGCTATTCCACCGATGCCAACCTGGCGGGGCTCTCGCACGAGGCCGAGGATCTGGAAAGTCTTGAAACGCCGGCGACGATCGTGACACCGACGATGGGTGTCTGGCCGGACAAGGCACCGGACAAGGCCGAACGCTTCTGTGTCCGTTTTGAAAAGGGACGTGCGGTCGAGATCAATGGCGAACCAATGGCCCCGGTGGCGGTCATGCAGGCGGTAAATGCCATTGGTGGCCGTAATGGGGTCGGCTTCAAGAATGCGCTGGAGAACCGCATCATCGGCACCAAGAGCCGCGGCGTCTACGAGGCACCGGGCATGGAATTGCTCTCGCGCTGCCTGGAGTGCGTCTATCAGGCGACGATGGATCGCCGGGCGCTGGGCCTGTTCAAGACGCTATCGGCACTGGTCGCCGGCCAGATCTATGACGGGCGCTACTTCGATCCGGTGACCACGGCGGCACGGGCGGCGGTGGATGTCTTCGCGGCGTTTGCCAGCGGGGTGGTCGCGGTGAATCTCTACAAGGGGAATGTGCTGTTCCAGAGCCTGACCCAGTGTCCGGCGTCGCTTTACAACGAGGCGGATTCCTCGATGGAGGCCAGCGACGGGCTCAACCCGGTCAGCTCGCAGGGATTCGCCGAGATCCAGTCGGTGGAGGCGCGTGCATTGGCGTACGCCGGGCAGATCCGCGGAGTTGACTCTTGACGTAACCGGTTTCAGCAAGCTATGATTCCGAAACAGGCCTGAACGGCGTGAGGGGGATCGCAGGAAAAACAGTGGTCGGGTGATCGTTTATTAAAAATGAGCAAGAAGTACGCCATACTGGGTGACATCCACTCCAACTGGGAAGCGTTGACTGCCGTGCTGGCGGACGCTGAATCCCACGGTGTGGACACCTATGTATGCGTGGGCGATATTGTCGGGTATAACGCCAATCCTGCCGAATGCCTGGAGAAGATCCGGTCACTGTGCGTGGCGGTGGTGCGGGGTAACCATGACCACTACGTCTCGCACGACGAGTGCCTGGAGGATTTCCACCCACTGGCGGCGAATGTGATCGACTGGACGCGGCGGCAGCTTTCGCGCGAGCAGATCCAGTACCTGAAGAACCTGCGCCTCTCGCGTATGGTCGACGGGTTCACAATTGTCCACAGCACGCTGGACATGCCCGAGAAGTGGGGCTATGTGATCGACGCGCTGGATGCGGACGCCAACTTCAACTACCAGACCTCCTCGGTCTGCTTCCACGGGCACACTCATGTGCCGGTCGTGTTCGAGCGGCAGGGGCGGGTGGTGCGCAGCAGCTTTACCACCTTCAACACGACGCTGGGGCGCAAGTGCTTTATCAACACCGGCAGTGTCGGCCAGCCGCGCGATGGTGACCCGCGGGCGTCCTACTTGATATACGAGCCGTCCGCGCGCAGGGTGGATCTGCGGCGGGTCGAGTACGACATCGCGACCACGCAGCGCAAAATCATCGAGGCGGGGTTGCCGGAGCGGCTCGCCCGTCGTCTGGAACAGGGCAAGTAGGCGGGACTAACCCTGGTTCGTAGTACCGGCTTCAGCCGGAATCCTCACGCGGCAAACGCCTCGGAGTGCAGTGTCGGCTCGATCCCCTTGCGGCGGGCGAACATCTGGCGCTTCAGGCTGGTCAGCCCCTGGACGCAGATCTGCCGGCAGCGTTCGCTGGAAATGCCGAACATGTTCGATAAATCCTTCAGCGTCGGTGCGCTCTCGTTGAAGTAGAGCATCGTGATGATCTGCTTGGTTCTCGGGGCCAGGCTGTTCATCTCGTTGAACAGGAAAGCGCGCAGGTCATGGCGCTCGGTCTCCTCTGACGGGCAGGGGGAATCCTCGCTGGCGATGAAATCGCTCCAGGAATTGTCCGAATCCTCGCTGGTCAGCTCCTCCAGCATGCAGATCCCGCTGCCGGCACTCATCCGGATACAGGCGAGGGCCTCGCCGCTGAGGTCCATCCGATCGCACAATTCGCTGTCGGTCAGGGAATTACCGTTCTCGTTCTGCAGCTTCTCGATCTCGCCCCAGTAGCCGAAATGATGTTCAGGGACGTGGATGAAACGCGCCTTCTTGATGGCCCGGATCATGTGGCTCTTGATGCACTTGCAGGCATAGGTGCTGAAGCGGATCGGCTCGCGATCGGTGGCCCCGTCAGGATCATTGGCGGCACTGTTGAAATTCTTGGCCGCCTTCATCAGCCCGATGTTGCCTTCTGCAATCAGGTCCATGGCGTTTAGCCGCGAGGAGGAGCGGTATTTCTCGAATTCCTTCTGGCAATGGATGACCAGACGCAGGTTCGAATGGATCAGCTCGCTGACGGCGGCCTCGACCTGCTCTTCATTCGTGCAGGTCTGGATGACCTGCGAGAGTTCGGCTTCGCGTTCGGGCGTGATCCGCTCATACCGCGAAATGTCCGCAAGGTAACGACTGTAGGTATCCGACTCTTTCATAGTGCTGGCTCCTTCTTGAAAAAACGAATCAAAATCGTGTTCACAATATATAGCCAGAACCGTGCCAGATCGGAAACCAACCGCTGTATTATGCAGAAAGTGCTGCCATATAATTGTTTACAATTATCAACTCCGCCCGTCACAAACCTCCGCATCGGCGCAAGTGTGCACAACAGGTTCCTGCTGCTGGTTTGGTGCGTACGGGAGTATGCGGTGTGACCGTTAGGCCGCTTTCTACAGGTTGGCGGCAATCATGCGGCCTATTCGACCGAAACCGCTAATCATTACGCTAAGCAACAGCAAGGCATAGAACCGGATCCGGATGTTGACCACGGGAGACGAGTCGTGCGAAGGTAGCGTTGCCATGGGGGATAAAATGTCCGCCACGGGAGTTGATGTCAACTGAAGGGCGTAATATTCTTTGCAAGGTTCCGGTGGTTTTCGCGTACCATTAGTATAAAAAGGACGGTGGCAGTGGCGGATGATCAGATCATTATTGAAGGGGCGCGGCAGAACAACCTTAAGGGGATTGATCTGCGCATTCCGCTTAATGCCCTGACCGTGGTCACGGGGGTGAGCGGTTCGGGGAAGTCGTCGCTGGCGTTCGATACAGTTTATGCAGAAGGGCAGCGTCGCTATGTGGAGACGTTCTCGCCCTATGCCCGCCAGTTCCTCGACCGCATGGACAAGCCCAAGGTGGACCGGATCACGGGAATCCCGCCGGCGATCGCGATCGATCAGACCAACCCGGTACGTACATCGCGCTCGACCGTCGGCACGATGACCGAACTCAATGACCACCTCAAGCTGCTGTATGCCCGCGCGGCACGGCTGGTCTGCTCCGGCTGCGGTGAGGTTGTACGGCGCGATACCCCCGAGTCGATCGAGGCGGCACTGGCGGCACGTCTGCCGGGCAAGACGCGCCTGCTGGTCGTCTTCCGGGTGCCGGTCCCCGCCAATTTCACGGTGGACGAAGTGAAAACCGCACTGGAACGCCAAGGCTATTTGCGGTTCCACCGCGAGGCGGACGATGCCCTGGAGGTGATCCAGGACCGCCTCCTGTCCCCCGTCTCCCCCCCATCCACGAAGCAAAAGTCCCCTGGAGGGCGAGCGTCCTCGCGAGCCGCCGAGCACAGGTCCGTGGGCGGGGTTGAGACAGTCCCGTCCGCGCCAAAAGCCCACTCCCGCCTGATCGAGGCGCTGGAAGCCGCGCTGCACCACGGGCGCGGCCGCGTGACCGTCGTGCCGCTGGCGGCGGACGGCTCGGAAGGCGAACCGCTGCGTTTTTCGGAAGATCTGCATTGCGCCGCGTGCGACCTGCATTACCGCGATCCGGTCCCCAATCTCTTCTCGTTCAACTCGCCGCTCGGGGCCTGCGACCAATGCCGCGGTTTCGGTCGCAC
>JAIFLS010000083.1 GCA_020048935.1 bacterium
CATCCAGCCGAGATCGCGCGATTCAGGGATCGGCGCAATAGGGGCTTCGTCCTTCGGAATGAACTCGAAA
Source organism: bacterium (assembly GCA_020048935.1). GTDB lineage: Bacteria > Verrucomicrobiota > Kiritimatiellia > UBA8416 > UBA8416 > UBA8416. The sequence goes on from JAIFLS010000083.1 coordinate 71, forward strand.
TCCACGGGGAACTCACGGCACCCGAAGTATGGACGGTGGAAGCACTGCCCGACCGAGGCACGGCGAATGAACATCTGTTCGAATTTCACGACATTGTCTTCCGGACCGGCCTTGTCGGTCATCTCGAAATCCGCGTGGATAACGTACGCTACATCCCGCAGGAACAGGCCAGCGCGCTGCTGGCGTTCCTCCTCCACATAAATCCCGAGGTCGCCCGTCCCTTTGTTCATGGCGGACTTGACCGATCCGGCAGGAACCACACAACCGACTTCATTGCGGCGGACAGATTCCCATTTCACCGGGTTCAGCACATCAATCTGTAGAATACGCCAGCAAATAGCGGGCTTCCACAGAATCGCCTCCAGAATCCCGCGTGCAGCCGATGGTGTCATCACCTCATAGCTGACACGCTCCACCTTCATCTCCGGCCGCGTAAAGCAGGCATTCTGCCCACTCACCCTTAACCGGAACGGATTGCTTTTTTGCATTTTATCCCCTTTCTATTCAATTAACGCTTCTGGTGCATACGAATCGATTTTACCTGGAGGTAGATAGCCGTACCGCTCGGAGTACAGGTTTCTGTTGTGGAGTACGCAGATCCCCGGCCAATCCTTCAACAGATGCGCGTGGTCGGCATCTAGTAGCATTTGGTGCTCGCGCACCGGTATGCTAACAGTAAACCGCTGCAGCCTTCGCAAATGCCGCCGCGCGTTCCCACTTTCATCCAGAAGTTTGTCCACAGTCGCTTGCGCCTCGCCATACGGCACAATGATTGGGCGTTGCCAGTCGTCATCAATCATGCGGAAGCGCTCAGCGGCAGTTCGAAAAGAAAACTCCAAATTTCCCCCCAGTAACTCCAGAATCTTTTTCTTATCCAAAGCATCACTGCCAAGCTGGAAAAAACGCTGACCGAAGTAGCTCCGGAACGTTTGCGGGAGAAAAACCTCGGGCAGCCGATCCGCCCTCAAATATTCCCGTGCCAGAGATGCGGGCGACTGCACATAGCGCGGCTGATCCTGCGGCACAAAGACAATTGTTTTCCCGGCCGTCAACATCCCTTCCCGGTTGCAGCGTCCCGCCGCCTGGGCAATAGAATCCAACCCGGACAGAGCCCGATAAACAACCGGGAAATCCAAATCGACACCCGCCTCCACGAGCGATGTGCTGACCACGTACAATGGCAAGGCATCCTTTTTCAGGCGCTGGCGAATGACGGCCAGCACCATGCTCCGGTGCTCAGCACAAAGATTTGTCGTCAGACAAAGCGTTTGCGCTTCCGGTAATCGGTCCGCCAGCTCACGACAATCATCCTTACGATTCAACACACAGAGCACCGATTGATTTTCGCTCAGTAAATGTTCAGCAACCGTATCGTACGGAATCGGACCAAGCCCCTGTAGAACGTCTACTTCAACTCGTTTAAGGCGTGTAGAAAGCAAATCTGGATCTTTCACAATCTCGGTAACGGACGAAAAACCCTCGCGGAATCGGAAATCGAAACTGTCGGTTTGCGTCAACACCGGTTGCGTCGCTGTACACAGCACGGGAGTGACGCCGTAATGCCGTTGCAATTCACGGATGGCAAAGACGACCGGACGAAGGAATTCAGGCGGAAGACACTGTGCCTCATCAAAGATCACCACGCTGTCGGCAATGTTGTGCAGTTTGCGGCAACGACTGGTCTTGGCGGCATACAGCGATTCAAAGAACTGCACACTGGTGGTCACAATGATAGGCGCATCCCAATTCTCTGTCGCCAAGCGGCTGCGGACACTCTCCCGCGTCTCATCCTCGTCGACAACATTGCAGTGATGTTCCAGCACGGCAGACTCGAATCCGGGAATATGCCGGAACACATCGGCGGTCTGTTCAATAATGCTGGTATAGGGAATCACATAGATAATCCGCCGTTTGCCTTGCTTTATGGCATGTCGCAACGCGAACGCCATTGAGGCAAGCGTTTTCCCGCCTCCGGTTGGTACCGTCAAGGAGAATGCCGTCGGCTCGGATTCGGCGGCAGCCTGGCACTGCGTGAGCACTTCCGCACGAATGCGATTAACCTCAGTGGATTCCGCATGGGCGCACATCGCCTTCATGTGTTTGTCAAAATGGGAAAGCAGCTCACAAAGGTCCGGATATTCAGATTGCCGAATCCGACTTCGACTGCGATCCATGAATGCTTCCGTGTCCAGAAAATCCGCATCGACCACGCACGAGAACAGCATACGGACGAAGAAAGATATATCAGCATGGTTCAGCAGCGGTTTTGGCGGGGTGGGTTGCGGTTGCCGCTTGATCTCATCCGGCACGATTTCCAGTAGTGGTGCCGATAGTTCCGGAGTTCGCATCTTCGGCTCCAGCGCCTTTGCCCCCGAATCTGCCGATGCATAATCCGCCAATCCGGCATGATGCCCCATGATCAGCCAACAAAGCACACGGTCAATGCCTTTCCAGCCTCGACTTTGCGCCAAATGACCGCCAGAAACCGAGTGAACCACCTTTCCCGGCATCGTCTCCAGATGAGATTCAATACCGTTCGCATCGTACAGCATCTTCTGGAACGCATCCGAGTACTTCCCCAGATCATGCCAGAGACCGGCCATACGCGCCCACTCCTCACCGCCGAATGGCTTGGCAAATCCTGCCGCCTGCTCCGCCACATTCCGCAAGTGGTCTTCCAGGGGCTGCCACTTTTCCGGGGGCTGGCCTTCCAGGCTGTGGGCGTAGTAGTTCATGCGGCTTCTCTTTTAACGGCTTATTGGTTTGCATGCAATCGCAACTTGATACATCGCTATCATCACGTTTTTACTCCGGCTTGGTTGAGGGTGGCGCGGATCTGGGCTAGTTCCTCGACGGCGGCGGGCTTCTGGGCGGCGACTAGCAGGAGGTCGCCCAGGCGGCCGTTGGGGGTGAGGACGCGGCGCGAGGCGTCGGGTTCGCTGTTGCCAGTGGCGGCGTAGTGCGCTTTGATGCGCGCCTGGAGTTCTTTCAGTCCTGCGGGCGTGATCAGGTCGAGTTCGCCAAGCCGGTAGAGGAAGGCCTCGGCCGAGACGCCGAAGCGATGCTTGAGGCGCAGAAGCAGCTCCCAGGTCCATTGCCCCGGTGTCACCCCCACCTGCCGGACACTGGCGCTGACGGCCTCTTCCGGCATCAGGAAGAAGGCCGCGAAGCGCCGCGCGGCATGCTCGCCGTCCAACCCGCCGATCTTGGCGTGCGCGGCCAGCCCCCCGTTGTAGAGGTAGATCCGCCCAAGTTCGAAACAGAGGCGGAACAGTTGCCGCTCGACCGTGATCTCTTCGGCAATCAGGAAGAAGGCGTTGGCGCACTGGCGGTCATAGCAGGAGACGCTCTCGACCTTGGCCGGCAACGGCAGGAACACCACCCGCAACCCGGCGTTCTCAAAGAGTTCGAGATAGTCGAAGATCACGGCATCGCTGATTCCCAACAACCCGCGCACTTGCGCCGTGAAACGCTGAAAGCCAACCTGTGTCGCGGGTAGCTTGAGCGTCAGCGGGATCGCGGCCTGCTTCTGTACTTCGACAATGTCCTCAAGCGCAAGAAAGCAATTGATGACGCTGTCGATCATGCGAATGGTCTTGTCGCTCAGGCGAGCGGTTTCCGGCTCGAAACGGATGATACGCGCCTGCACGGCGGTGTAGTCGTACGCCGACGCGGTAAAGGACTGTTCGGAGTGGCACTCGTCGCTGCCATAGGGTACAGCCGCCTCGCGCACCACGTAGCTACGGACCGTGTCGTCAAGCAAGTGGTTGACGTCGGTATGCAGTATCTGCGCCAGTTTCCATAGAACCGGCACCGACGGCAGGTGATGACCTCTTTCCAGCGTATTCAACGGGCCAGTGCGGATACCGACTTTCCCTGCCAACTCGGCCTGGGTCAGGTTGTGCTGACGACGGAGCGCCCGGATCCGGCGTCCAAGCGCACTTGAATCTGGCTTTTCGTTTTTCATGTTTGTAGTAAACACGAATGATGAATATCGTGTCAATATCATTCATAGATTATTATTTCTGTGCTGCAACCCAGGGGCTTGATTCGCACTTGAACGGAATAAAAATCTACAAGACCGGCTGGGTACCGAAAGATTTAGGTGTTTTCGGGTTGCGGAAGGCGGCGGAATCAGACTAAATACACGGAAATCGATTTTCCCGGGCGCACAGCTCGCGAGGACGCCCGCCCCCCATACGGGTCATTACGCATGTCCCGGGGCCTGGAGGGCGAGCGTCCTCGCGAGCCGTGAAAATAGAGTTGATCAGGGGGTGACTGTCGGGCGTTGGTTAGTGCTGTCTTCAGTCTTCGGTCTGATATTAAAAGGAGTGTAGCAAATGGCGGATGAAAAGAAGTTGTTTCTCGGGCTGGATTCCAGCACGCAGGGGTTGAAGTGCACAATCATCGACGAGGCGTTGAATACGGTCTATGAGCGGGCGATCAATTTCGACCGCGACCTGCCGCGCTTCGGCACGAAGGGCGGTGTGCAGGTCGCCGCGGATGGCCTGACGGTGACCTCTCCCGCCCTGATGTGGGTGGCGGCGCTGGATCTGCTGCTGGAGCAGATGCGCGCGGACAAGGCCCCGCTGGCGCTGGTGCGGGCGATCTCGGGTTCCGGCCAGCAGCATGGCAGCGTCTGGCTGAATGCAAAAGCCGAAAGCAAGCTGCGCAACCTGCAGGCGGACCAGCCGCTGGAGACCCAACTGGCGGACATCTTCTCGATCGCGGATTCGCCTGTCTGGATGGACTCGAGCACCGGTGCGCAATGCGCCGCAAGGGAAAAGGCGCTGGGCGGGGCGCAGGCAGTGGCGGACCTGACCGGATCGCGGGCCTATGAGCGTTTTACCGGCAACCAGATCGCCAAGATTCACGAGCATCAGCCGGCGGCCTTTGCCGCCACGTCCCGCATCGCCCTGGTCAGCTCGTTCATCCCCTCGTTGCTGATCGGCGGTTTTGCGCCGATCGACGCCAGCGACGGTTCGGGCATGAACCTGATGGACATCCGCCGCAAGACCTGGTCGCCAGCAGCACTGGACTGCACCGCCCCCGGGCTGGCGGCAAAGCTGGGGCCCATCGTCGCCTCGCACGAGAAGGCCGGCACCCTTCACAAATGGTTCAGCCAGCGCTATGGGTTTACGGCGGATGTGCAAGTCATCGCCTTTTCCGGCGACAACCCGAACAGCCTGGCAGGTCTGCGCCTGCAGGATCCGGGCGATGTCGCCATCAGCCTGGGCACCAGCGACACGGTCTTTGGATTCCTGGCGGAGGCCAGGCCCTCGGCCAGCGAGGGACATATCTTCGCCAATCCGGTAGCGCCGGACGCCTACATGGCGATGCTGTGCTACAAGAACGGTTCGCTGACACGCGAGTTCATCCGTGACCAGTCGGCAGGCGGTTCGTGGAAGGCATATGCGCAGCACCTGGAGGCCTCGCCGGTCGGCAACGGGGGCTGCATCGGCTTCTATATCCGCGATCCGGAAATCACACCGCCGATCCTCAAGACCGGCATCTGGCGTTTCGATGCCGCAGGCAAGCCCGTGGACCGGTTCGAGCCGGCGCAGGATTGCCGCGCGGTCTACGAGGGGCAGTTTCTCTCGATGCGCCTGCACGGGCGCAACGTCGGGTTCAAGCCGCACCGTATCCTGGCCACCGGCGGGGCATCGGTGGATATGAGCCTGATCCGCGTGATGTGCAACGTGCTCGGTGCACCGGTCTTCGTCGCCGAGAAAGCAGATTCGGCCTCGCTGGGGGCGGCGTATCGCGCACTGCACGGCTGGCGCTGCCTGAAGGCCGGCGGCTTCGTGTCCTTCGGCGAGATTCTAAAGACTGCCGCCCCGTTCAAGCAGGTCGCCACGCCGGATGCCGGTGCGCACGCGATCTATACCGCCATGCTGGAACGCTACGCGGAGTTGGAGAAACGGGTTGTCAAAGGGTAGCAAGAAAGGAATCGCAACATGGAAACGATGACATTCAATGGATGGGATAATTGCGTTCGGCTGTCGAACGGGACGATAGAATTGGTGGTGACGACGGCGGTCGGACCGCGCATCGCGCGGCTGGGCTATATCGGCGAGCCTAACCTGTTCGCCGAGTACGCGGACCAGA
>JAIFLS010000024.1 GCA_020048935.1 bacterium
CTGGGGCGCGAGCGGTACCAGTACTGGAAACTGATGGCATGGACCCAGTTCCGGCATCCGCGGTTGCTGCCGAACGCCATTGCACTGGCGATCTACGGTTATCACTTCCGCAAGATCTGCGAGAAACATGTATCATAAGAAGGAGGCTATTATGTCCAGGATCAAACTGATTTCACTGCTGGTGCTGGCGGTGATGGCCATCCTGCTGGTGCTGCAGAACACGCAGGTGGTCGCCACGCGGCTGCTGTTCGTCACGGTTACGATGCCTCTGGCGGCGCTGCTGGCGCTGACGCTGCTGATCGGCTTTGCAGCCGGCGTCCTCGCCGCCCTTAAAGTCGGCCGGAAGCCAAAATAGAGGGAATTCCCTCATTGCAGGATGTCATGCAGATTCAATGGCCATACCGCAAAAAGAACCGGGCCGCCGGACAGGTGCCGTCACAGTCGTTCGTGCGGCCCCTGCGCGCAGCGCTGTTCAGCGACGAGCTGTTGCGCCGCCACGCCATCGGCCTGGCGGGGCGGCCCGTTTACTGCTGGATGGACAGGAGCAACCCGACGGCGTGATCCACCTGGTCGACGACCGCCAGGACCACACCGTCGATGTGAGCGTGTGAGGGGATGCGAATTACGGTTTGCTGATATCGTAGACGAAGAGGCGGGTGTCGTGCCGAATGTAGAGGCGACCGTCGGCGATGGCGGGGTGTGCCCGGAAGGGGCCGTCGCCGCCAGACGGCAGCTTGAAGGAGCTGACCATTCGGAAATTCTTGGGATCGGGCACGACCAGTCCGGCATCGCCCTTCTCGCCAACTCCGTAGAGCATACCGTCAGCGAAGATCACCGCGCCCGTGCCCACCGCGGGCGTCTTGGCCGCCACCTTGCCAGTCGCCAGGTTCATGCAGAGCCATGCTCCCTTGTTGTTGCGATCGGCCGCACCGTAGATAAACCCGTCAAGCAGCACCACGCCGCCAAGCTGGCTGTCAAGCTCGGCATCGCGCCACTGGCTGGTGACCTGCGTTCCATCGGCACTCAGGCTGTACATCTCGCCGCGCTCTCCGCCGTAGCCGGTGGTCACGAAGAACTTGCCGTCGTCATACACCGGCGAGACTGCCTGGATCTTGTAAGCCGGCTCCTTGCTGCGTTTCTGGTTCCACAGCAATTTCCCGCTGCTGGCCTCGATGCCGATGAAGGCGGTACCGGTAAGCTGGGCGATGATGTCGCGCCCGCCACGGTTGACCAGGACCGGCGAGCAGTAGCCGGACACGTCGTTGACGCCACGGCAGACCCAGATGGTCTTACCCGTTGACAGATCGAGCGCCACGACTCCCACCTCCGGACCACCGGGGGTGTAGATAACCTTGTCCTCCAGCACCAGCGGCGACTCGGTGATTCCCCATTCGATGCTACGAGCCCCGAACGTGGTGGCCGTATCGACCGACCAGATTTCACGACCGGTTTTGGAGTCGAGGCAGACGGCCTTGCCAAAGGCACTCATCAGGTAAAGTTTGCCCTTGTGCACCGATGGCGTCGTACGCGAGCCCTTGTAGCTCTTGCTCCAATCGGGACCATACGCGACCTTCCAGAGCAGCTTGCCTGTCAGATCGAACGCATAGAGCATTCCCGCCTCGCCTTCGATCCCTGTCGTATAGACGTGCCCGTCCGCGACCGAAACTGATGCATAACCGGTACCCAGTTGTTCACAGGCCCAGAGCTGGCGCGGTCCTGATGCCGGCCATGATTTCAGCAGGCCAGGGCCTTGCGCCGCCTTGCCATCACGGTTCGGCCCGCGAAACTGCGGCCAGTCCCCAGCCTGCACCGGTACACAACAAACCAAAACCGCCATCACAACCGACATCCACTTTAACATAAGCATGACTAGCTCCTATAACTTCAATTCACTTCACCGCCCAACAACCAACATCCAACGCCCAACAATCCAAGAAAAGGATCCCAGACTTGTACGTTGGATGTCGGGCGTTGGATGTTCAATCTTTCCCCCGAAAAGTTACCACCCTCTTTTTGTCTGCCACTCCCGTGCGCGAATCACCCGATCCGGATCATCGCCTTCAGTGCAGCCAGCCGGTCGGCAATCGCCTGTTTGTCGAGCAACTCCAGCCGGTTGAGACTGAATGCCTCGACATTGAACGAGGCGACCACGCTGCCGTACAAGAGTGCCTCACAGACGGTCTTGTCGTCAATCCCATCCTGCTGCGACAAGCGTCCCATGAAGGCGCCTGCAAAGGCATCACCCGCCCCGGTCGGGTCGACGACATCATCGACCGGGAAGGCGGGAATCAGATAGAAACCGCTACGCGAGGCCAGCAGGGCCCCGTGCTCGCCCTTCTTGATGACCACGTAATCCGGCCCCATGTCCAGGATCCGGCGGGCACAGCCTTTCAGGTTCTGCTCCTGCGTCAGCAGCCGCGCCTCGCCATCGTTCAACGCCAGCATGTTGACACGGCGGATGACTTCCTGCAGCGGCTCATCGGCAATGTTGATCCACAGGTCCATCGTATCGGCCAGCACGAACTTCGGCGCGGTGACCTGCGAGAGAACATGCAACTGTAGCTCGGGCGAGATGTTGCCCAGCAGCACGTAGGGTGCGGACTGGTAGCGGACAGGCAGTTCCGGCATGAAATCGGCAAACACATTCAGGCATGTCGAGAGCGTGCGACGGTTGATCATGTCGTCCTCGTAGACCCCGCTCCAGCGGAAGGTGCTGCCCTCCTGCAACTGCAGTCCTTCGAGATCGATCCCGAAATGCCGGTAGCAATCCATGAATTCCTCCGGGAAATCCGTGCCGGCCACCCCGACCATGCCGGTTCTCGCGAAGAACGAGGCCGCCGCGCAGGCGTAGCTGACCGAGCCGCCCAGCACATCCTCCTGGCGCTCGTACTTGGTCTCGATTGTATCCAGGCCGATCGACCCCACCACCACCAGATCCACATCCTGCATTATGAACACCCTCCTTACGTTTACCTATTCATTTCAACGTCCAACAACCAACATCCAACGCCCAACAATCCAACAAACACCCCGGTGCAGACCGGGAGGGACGCCGTCCTCGGCGTCCGCTGCGCATGAGAAGGTGCATGGCGAAGCCTTTCTTGAAAAGAGCGTGGTTAGACGGGCGTTCGGACAGCGAGACGCTGTCCCTCCCGTTGTGTATCCAACCGCCAATATCAAATGATCCACCCCTCCCTCACATCGATCTCCCCAGAAGCCGCGAATAGGCGGCCGCGCCAGCCGTCCACCCCGCCGGAAATGGCAGCCTCTCAGAAGACCCTCACCCCGCCGGACGGCTCCTTTGCAAGGATCACGTATAAAAGCGCATCTTCCAGTCGCATCATTCGGTCTTGTGTTCGGTGCTGATCTCCTTGACGCGGACCACCACATGCCGCACGTCGTGTATGCCAAGGCCGCTCTCCATGCTCTCGCGGACGCGTTTCTGCAGCACCTCGCAGATCTCGTGCAGTTGCGGGCCGGCCTTGATGCAGACGTCGATCACGATATCCACCTTGCGGCGACAGGGCTCGACCACCGGCGTCATCCGGATGATCGACGGGAATGCCGATGTCAGCTTGCCAATGTAATCGGCAATCGCCTCGGTGCTGATGTTGACCGCGCCACCCTCGTTCCGGAACGAGAGAAAACGGTCGTGACGGCGGCGCGGGGCCTCGGTAAGAATCAGCAGCACGCCCAGGGCCACCAGCAGTAAGCCAGCCACCAGGCAGCCCACCCGCGAGCCGGCCAGGACCGTGCACGCGGTCAGCCAATCCGTCGGACGCAGCACCAGCAGCGCCAGCGCCAGCCCGCCGCCAATCAGCATGGCATACACGAGCAACATCAGGAAACGATTCAGATGCTTCATGCCCGACCGCCTTTCAGATAGTCAACCAGCCCCTGCAAAGCCAGCAGGTAGCCGGTCGCGCCGAATCCCATGATCTGCCCGATGCAGGCCCCCGCCGTCAAACTCACATGCCGAAACGCCTCACGCCTGTGCGTGTTCGAGAGGTGCACCTCCACGCAGGGCAGGCCGCAGCCCTTGATCGCGTCGTGAAGCGCCACGCTCGTATGCGTATAGGCGGCCGGATTGAAGATGACACCATCGCAGGTGCCGACCGCCTGCCAGAGCCTGGAGACGAGCGTCCCCTCGTCGTTGCTCTGGAAGCATTCCGCCTCGACACCGGCAGCGTCCGCCGCCTCCAGGATGCGTTGATTGATCGAATTGATCGTCTCGTGCCCGTAAACCTCGGGTTCACGTTTCCCGAGCATGTCAAGATTCGGTCCGTGCATGACCAGTATTCTCATAATCGATCCTCCGCTAATGCAAATCCTTCAACGGTTATACCCCGGTTTTCAGGTTAATCAAAGGGATTAGGCATTAGGCGTTAGGCATTACTAACCCCTAGATTCTAACCCCTAATCCCTAACGCCTAACCCCTGCCCCTAATGCAAATCGTCCACATCGTACTCCATGATCCGCTCGTCATCAAGCCGCACGCGCACCCGTCGCGGCAGCGTGATGATATCGATGACCCGTCCGCTTCCATCGGTGGTTTCCACCCGCGTCCCCTCGCGCGGCATTCCCTGCAACGCCTCTTGATACTGATCGTACTCGTACCGCAGGCAGCATTTAAGCCGTCCGCACATGCCGCTGATGGCATTCGGGTTCAACGACAGCCGCTGCGTGCGCGCCATGCGGACATTGACCGACTCGAACGTCTTGAGCCACGAGCAGCAGCACTGCACCCGTCCGCACGGTCCCAGCCCGCCGATCAGCGCCGCCTCGTCCCGGACACCGATCTGCCGCAATTCAACCCGGCAGTGCTGCTCGGTCGAGAGCCGCTTGACCAGTTCACGGAAGTCGACCCGGTCCTCCGCCGCGAACAGCACCAGGAAGAGTTTGCGGTCGAACGTGAAACGACTGCGCACCAACCGCATCGGTAATTGCAATTCCGCCACCATCGCCCGGCAGCTGTCCATGGCCATCTTGCCCATCAACTCGTTCTCGCGCGCCTTGGCCTGGTCCTGCAGGGTCACGCAGCGCACGATCCTCGGCAGCCGCGCGGCTGCCGCCGGATCGGGCTCATCCGCCAGGAACGCCACAACGGTGCCGACATCGAGAACCTGGCCGGTATCGTAGACACACCGGTCTTGCGCATGCACGGACACACCCTGCGGACAGACGCACTGGATGTGCTCCCCCGCATCAATCTCGACTGCCACCAACTTCTCCATCGTTATCCTTCCATGCGGGCTTTCCCGAAAGCCGTCATGATCCGATCAACTTGAAAAATGCATTGCCGAACACCAGCGATTCGGACAAATTGCGGTTAAGCTGCACGACCGCTGCCTCCACCGCCTGGACCTGCTCGAGCGCACGGCGATATGAACACCCCGACGCCATGGCCCGCAGCGCCTGCCGTTCGGCAGGGAAGCTGAGATACTGCTCTTCACCGTCGCAGACCAGCACCAGGATGTCACGATACCAGTTGAGCATCGCGCAGAGGATCCCGTGCCGCCACTCGCGATACCGGGCACCGATCCGCGCCTCGAGGGTCTCCTTGTCGATATCCTCGTCGCTGTCGTCGCGGGCCTCGCGTTTCTCCTCCTTCTCGATCTCAGTCTTGCGTGCCTTCATGAACGACGCCAGACGGTCGGCACGGCCAAACGCCGCGGCGATGCCGTCAACCCCGCCCCCGCCAGCCAGGATCTGCACCAGCTCGCGCTGGTCTTCGGGCGAGGCGGCCATCCCGCTGGCATCGTCTATGGACAGGTGCTGGCAACGGGAGTTGATCGTCGGCAGCAACCGCTGCGGGCTGTCGGTCAGCAGGAAGAATACTGTCCGGGCCGGCGGTTCCTCGAGCGTCTTTAGGAAGGCATTCGCGGCGGAATTGTTCAGGCAGTCCGCCGCCACGATCACACCGGCCTTCCAGCCGCCATCGAAGGAGGTCCGCTGGATCTCGGGCAGGAAATCCTCGCGCATCTGCTCCATCCCGATCACCCGCGATTTCTTCTGCGGTTCAAGCCAGTGCACATCCGGATGCGTACCCTTTCCCACGGTGGTACAGCGTGTGCAATGGCCGCAGGGAGGATTGCTCTCGCGGCACAGCAGCCGCGACATCACCCTCTTGACGAAAACCTCGCCTGCCCCGCGCGG
>JAIFLS010000151.1 GCA_020048935.1 bacterium
CAGAACATGCTTTCCGTTTTCCGTTCGAACAGACCGTATTCCACTGGCATGGGGAAACGTTCGACCTGCCAGCCGGAGCGATCCATCTGGCACGCAGCGCGGGTTGCGAACACCAGGCATTCCAGGTTGGCCGCCATGTCATCGGACTGCAGTTCCACCTCGAGACCACCCCCGAAACCGCCGCCTCCCTGATCGAAAATTGCCGCAACGAGCTGGCTCCCGCCCCCTATATCCAGGATGAAGCCACCCTGCGGGCTGCCCCGCCGGAAGCCTACCGCGCCATCAACACCCGAATGACCCGTCTCCTTACGCACATTACCGCAAGGCCATAAAATAAACTTGTGCATATCGACCGGACAGCGTTTAATCGTGCCGAAGGATATAAAGGCTGATGAGGATACAGGACAAACGATGGTTTTCCGGGCTGGTCGTGGCCGGGCTGCTGCAGTGGCCGGGCTCCGGCATCACGAATGATGTCGCCATCCAGTGCGCGAACCTGATTTACGCCGTCAGTCAGACATCCCGCTGCTTCAGCGATGAGTTCCTCAGCGCCGCCCAGCGCGAGACGACGATCCTGACCGAGCGGCGTTTCAAGAGCGTGCGCCTCGACAGCGAGGAACTCTTCGGGTATCCCTTCGTCGTCATGACCGGCGAGGCGTTCTTCCTGCTCTCGGCGACGGAGCGCAAGAATCTCGAGGATTACCTGCGCAAGGGCGGCTTCCTGCTGGCCTCGGCCGGCTGCTCGAACAGCGACTGGGACCGCGGCTTCCGCAACGAGATGAACCGCCTGTTCGGCGAGAACGCGTTGCAGGCGATCGACCTCTCGCATCCGGTATTCCGGACAGTACACAAGATCGAGAAACTGCAGCTGAACCATGCGGGCGAGGAGGCTAAGCTCGAAGGGGTCGAACTGAACGGGAAACTGGTTGCCATCTATTCGCGCCACGGCCTGAACAACACGGCCAACACGCATGGCTGCTGCTGCTGCGGGGGCAACGAGCTGACCAACTCCCTCGAGATCAATGTCAACATCCTAGTCTACGCGTTGCTGCACTGACCGAAAGGTGGAGCGTGACCTCCGGGCACGCTTGTCCGTGGAACTGAGCATAAGTAGCCCATGAAAATAGTCTTTCAGGCTTTCCATGGACAAAGCATGCTCGGCACACACGGTCATAACGCGCCCGGAGGTCGCGTTCCACCAGACTAGTTACCAATCCGTTTTCGCCCGGCCCCCGGGTGGTCGGCTTACCTGTAACTTACAAGTAAGCCTGCCAGTTCGGCAGGACATCGTGGCGCAGCAGGATCACGAATAGCACGAGGAACAGCAGGGCGGAAACAAGCTTTACCGCCGCCGCGTGCCGTCGCAGCCACTCCACCATCCGCTCGCTGCGCATGCCCCGGTAGACCAGTCCGAAGATCACGAACAGCGGCGCCACAAACGCGAGGTTGTACAGCACCAGATAACCCGCCGCATCCCAGATACGGTCGCTGGAGCGCAGCATGTAATGGATCGCGGGCAGGTACGCCTGCCCCGTGCAAGCCAGTTCCAGTACGGAGATGAGTACCCCGGTTGAAAAGGCGGCCAGCACGAATGCCCGCTGCCTTGCATTCCCGCGGATAACACTGTGGATCCGCCGCTTCAGCAGGGCCGGAAGCTGCAGGGTCATTGCCTCCATGCGCCCTCGGGCGCAAAGCCGCGCATCGTTCAGGCTCAGCAGGGCCAGCACCAGCGTCAACGCCGCCATCAGGACATTCATCAGCGCGCCGGCGCGCCGCAGCGCCGACAGCCGCGCCAAGGCCTCGCCGATGCCGAACCCGAGCGCGAGATACGTCAGGAAAACGGCCGCGATGAACGCCAGCGCCACCTGGGCGATCTCGCGCGGCGAGCGCCGGGTGACCTGAAGGTACGAGATGAAGAAAATGATGGCCGCGAAGGCGCAGGGGTTGACGCTGTCGCTGAGGGCGTAGGCCAGCAGCAGCAGCACGCTGATATCGGAAAACCGTTCCTCGATAGCCACGGCGGCAACGGCCTCATCGGCCTCGCTGACGGTCCGCCATTCCGCCAGCGGGATCGCGCTGGAGGCGGCCAGCAGCGCACCCAGGCTGTCCGCGCTGAAACCGTCCCGGATCAGGTAGCCGCCCCCGCTGAATATCGCCGGTGTTACCCCCGCCATGGCAGTCGGCGCGCGGAAGCGCCCGCAGAGCACCTGGTTGAGGCGCATCGCCGCCGGACGGCCGATCTCCAGGGTCTCGATCGTCAGCTCCGGCAACGCCGTACGCAACGTCTCCAGCATCGCCTCCACCCGCAGGCATTCACGGCATCCTGGTTTCGTGAAGAACACGGCGTGCAAGGCCGGGGACTCCGGCGGCGTATCCGCCGCCTCGGGACCCTCGCCTTGGCGTGCCTCCGCATGCCGGGCCTGCAACGGTTTGAAAATAACCCCCTCTCCCGCCTCGCCGGAATCGTCAGCCAGCCGTTTGCGCAAGCGCTCCAGACTGCTGTCGGAAAACGAGGAATCCTCGATATAGGGCAGCAGCACGCTGAAGGCCTTCCCGAGTTGCTCCGAATTCATCATCATGAAACTCGCGATTCGCTGGCCCGCCGCCTTGCGATCGGGCAACGCCTCGGCGGCCTCGACCAGTTGTTGCAGATCAAGCGGCTGGCGGTTGTTCAACAGACAGAAGAGGGCCTCGAAACGAACCCCTGCATCCGGATCCTGGCACAGGCTGGCGAGCACCTCGCGTACCGTCACGGGAAACGCGCGCCTGGAAAGCCCCCTCATGCTTGAATAGTCGCTATAGTGCTTGCCGCGAAGCGGGGTTTCCGCGTCGAGGAAATGGACCCACGGGGCGGAACCCTGCGAGTACACGGCAGGCACGGTCACGCGGACACGGGCAGACGCATCGCCGGCGACACGGGCGACCTGCTCCTCGAACCGGGGACGATCTATCCGGGCGAGTGCGAACCACGCCGCCCGCCGCTGGTAGGGACTCTGGGCATCCAGCAGCGGCTCGATGGCGGCACGGTCGCGTGCGTCTCCCGCCTCGCTGAGCAGGATCAGCCCCGCATTCTGCAAGGCCTCGGATCCGGGTTGCTGCTGCAGCAGCGCCAGCGCATGTGTCCGCAAGGGTTCCCGCAGTTCCGGGCGGGAATCGGGGAGGTCTGCAGTGACGACGTCCGCCACGGCCATGCGTGTTCCGGGTTTCTGCAGGGTTGCAAAAATCCGCTCCATGCCGATCCGGCTGCCGAAAAGGACGGCAACCGCCTGCTCGCGGACCGATGAATCCGGGTCGTCCAGGAAACTGACGAGACGTTCAAACCCATCCCGGTGAAGGATACGCGCCAACATACTGGCAATAGCCACCCGTTGCGCCGACGTCCGCGAGGCGGGATCCGCCACCAGTTCGGGAACGGCACGGGCATCCCCCTGGCTACCCATCCACAGAGCCGCTTCCAGCCGTACATCAGGCTCGCCGGAGGCAAGCAAGACCGCCGCCGCCGTCCCGAACTCCGTCCAGGAAACCGCCATCTGGGCGGACCTCGACGAGGAATAGCCCGGCTCGGAAGAACCTGGCATGAAAAGGCCAACCAGACTCTCCAGCAGTCCCGGCCGAGCCCCGGCGACGCCGGCAAGCGGACCGGACACCACCGCCACGGAAGAGGTAACCAGAATACCTTGCCCCGGATTGGCTGCAGCGGCAAAGTCGGCAAAGAGGTCATCCACCGGGGATGCATCCGCCACCGAAGACGTGGCCGGAACATCTTGCCCCGGATTCGCAGCGGTAAGACTCACACGGCCCGCGGGATCGGCAAAAGCCGCAAAGAGGTCATCCACGGGCGAGCCGCCATCAGGAGCGGCAGCCTGAGGCGTCGCCTCCGCGGCCTCCTCCGCTGCAAGCGCATCAAAATCAGTCACGGCCTCATTGTCGTAGTAGTCCCGGCGGTTCACGGCTTCCAGCACGGCCAACTGCCTGGCCCGGCTGTCCGACCGCAGGGCCTCGACGACCATCGGCATGTATTGCCCCTTGCGTCCGGCATAGGACCCCAGCAACCGGAGAGCCACGCAGGCTACATCGGTTTCGGGGTGACTGGCAAGCGCGGCAGCCAGCGGCAGCCCCTGTTCGTCCGTATCCGGCAACACCTGTACCACCGACAGCAGCGCATCGCCGGATAATTTCTTGACCGCATCGATAAACGCCTGCGGCAGGGGTATGTCCATCTCCGCATAGGCGGCGATCACCGGACCTTTCAAGGTATCATCCTGCGCGAACCATTCGGCCAGGACCGGCGCACTCTGGCGTGCCTCAAGCGCGGCCAGCGTGCGGACGGCCGTCACGCGCACAAAGCGATCCTGCTCGCGGCGCAACAGCTCGACTACCTTGCCAGCCAAGGTTGACATGTTCAGCTTGCCGGCCGTCTCCAGCGCGGCGGCACGCACCCGCCAGCGGGGATCCTCCAGCGCCTTCCCGACGGCATCGACCGGATCGCGGAACTCCAGCCGCGAGAGACTGTCGAGCGACGCGACGGCCAGACTCTCGTCGGCATGCGCGACATAGGGCAGCAGCATCAGCATGCCCGCGCGCGACCGGACCCCGCCCAGCCCCCGCAGCACGGCATGCTGCACATGACGGTCGGTCTCGCTTTGCAGCAGGCTGCCGACATCCGCCAGCGCCAGGCGCTGGCCGGCCGCGAGCATCGCCTCGACGGCGGTCTCGCGGACCATCGGATCCGGATCGCCCAGGAACTCCCGCAGGATCGGCAGCGCCCGTTTTCCCAATGCCGCCAGCGAGGAGAGGGTACGCAGGCGCACGTCCGGATTTCCGTAGACCAGGCGATGGGCGGTTTCCTCGGGCGGAAGCGTCCCCCGACGCGGCAGTGCCAGCGTGTACTGCACCTCGCGAATCCGGCAGCGGGCACCCTCGTCCAGGTCGGGGGCCTCCGCCAGAATCGAAACCAAAGCCGCCGCCACCCCTTCGCCCCCCTGCCCCAGCAGGCGCATCGCGCGCAACGAGCGCTCGCGTTCACCGGAGACCAGATCCTGCACGTGCCGCGTGATGCTCGCCTCGTCCAGGCTGGCATAGACGGTATCAACCTTGCCCGTCATCCCGCCCGCCCAGGACTGCCAGCGCGCCAGCGCCTCCCCCTGCGCGTCGCCCGCCTCTGCACCCCCCTGCCAAGGGTCGAACCCGAACGTGCTGCCGGCAAGCTCCTCCAGCAGGTCGAGCGCACCGGTCCGGACCGCCAGCCGCGGGTGCGCGAGCAACGCGACAACATCGCCGCCCGGGAACGGGTTCAATTGCATGATCCGGTCGCGGATCTCGTCCCGCAGGGATTCCTGGCCGAGCGCCTCCAGGATCGCCGGCCAGTCCGCCGGTGCCACGGCCGTCCCCTTCAGCAGAGCCAGCACCTCCCGCGAGGGGGCCTGCATGGTGCGCACGATCTCCGGGTTCAGCGACGGTTCAAGCAGTTGCCGCAGCGCCGCGGCGTCCATATAGCCGTCCGCACCGCCCTGGACAAAACCGTCGGCGCGCAGCAAGCGCAGAGCGGGAACCCCGCGCACCCCGTATTGCGCCGCCGTCTCGCGGTGAATCCCCGCATCCAGCTCGACCCGGACAAACTGCCCAAGCAGTTCCGCCAGCGCGGGATCCTGCATCACATCAGTCTTCAGACGCTGGCACCAGCCGCATTCCGGGGATGAGAAGAGCATGAGCACCGGACGGTACTCCACAGTCGCCAGCGCCAGTCCCGCCTCCAGGTTATCCAGCCAGGGCTGCGGTATGTTCGCGGCCAACTTCTGCTGCAAACCCGGACGCGTCACTGATCGCGCATCCAACCGCACGGCCGCCGATGACGCCATGGACAGGAACCATAGGGCCAACCCCAGAATAGCAACATTTCGTCTCGGCGATATCCACACCACGCTGCCGCCTCCCTTTCCTGCGCATTTGCCTTCTCGCGCAACCGGCTTCAAATACGCCCAGAGTAGGCGACTATACCGACCCCTGTCAACACCCACCTCATGAGTATCCAGCGTATCCAATCGGCCGCTTGACAAGGCGGAGCGCGCATGGCAACCTCCGACGGCAACGAGCGCGATAACCGTTGCAGGGTGCCTGGACGGGGCGCGGCAATGAAGGGGTATACGCATGG
>JAIFLS010000142.1 GCA_020048935.1 bacterium
GGTATCCCGCCGAGCCCTTGTATCAGCGTCGGGTAGTCGAAGATGGAAAAAAGCGGCTTTTGATCAAGGCGGTAGTAATTCGGGTGGCCGAAATATTTGTCAAGAATCCGCTCGAACATGGGTTCCAGTTCCTGACGGGAAACGGCTCCCGACATCTGGACCTGTTTCCAGTCCGTATCCTCATGCATGTTCCAGAGGTTGGTGACATTATGGTTGGCCCACATCAGGCAGAACCGCATATCGGTTCCTTCGATTGCCGGCAAAAGGCCTTCGTTTAACTGGCGTTCAAAACAGGGTGCATTCTCGTACCAGTACCAGTCCATGATAAAGATATTGATCCCGTGCGCCAGGGCGAGTTCCACGTGCTGTCGCATCACGGCCGGATCGGCCTCGTCCTGATACCCCAGCAGCGGCTTACGCGGCATCCGGTGACCGGGCCAGCGGGGCATCGCCCGGCGAACGGTGTACCATTCTCCATCCTTTTCCGGCCAGAAATGTTCCATCCTCGGCTCATAATGATACGACGGCCAGATGTAGGCCGCGACATCATATTTTCCCATTAGAGGTGACAGCATGCTTTCTCCTTTGTTAAGCCCGAGGACGAACTGAACCGCTATCACATGCTTGCAAGGAGGTAATTGCAAGTCAACACCAACCTTAAACATCGACGCAGGGCTTGACGAACAACAGGACGAACTCTAGCATGCCCGTGATTTCCCGCTTTCCACGAAAGGATACCCCCATGAAACCTGCAATTCGAGAGACCCTTCTCAAACCGGCCACAGGCTGGAATACATGGAACGTCAGAAGCGTGCTTTCCCACGTCCTGATGCCGGAACGTTTTGCCATTAACCTCGGCATCAAGAGCTACCATAGCGGGAGTTGCCTGCGCGAGGCCTTGATCGGACGCAAAAAGGCCGGCAACAAGGGCGGAACGTCCGGCCCCAGTGAAATCGAGGACGTCAAACCCGGCCCGCATGCCTATGACGGATCGTTCACGTCGCTTGAGATCGAATGGGATGGCGTGAGGCTCAGGGTTGAAGCAGCGGTGGACGGTGGCGACTGGCTTGCCGTAGTCACGCCGCTGAATACACAAGTGAAGACCGCCTGCCTCACGATTGAGGCCGGCGTGCTCTGGGGTGGCAGCGGTTTCGCCCGGCGCGACGGGAACGCGCTGGTGGTGGACAACGGGCAGACATCCTTGTCGGTGGTCACCTCCAGCGTGCTGCGCGATGAGCCGGTAACCGAGATCCTCGGACCATACCTCATGGTTCCCCTGCACAGCAAAGTTTGCATGGCCACGAACCGGGATAAATTATCGGATACAGAGGCAATCGTGGCAGCGAGGAAAACGGCTTTCCTTGCCAGCCGCAGGCAGGTCGACGCCAAGCGCCAGGAACTTTACGACGCCATGCAGATATGCCTAGCATGGGATACGATATACGATCCGTTCTCGGACCGGGTGATATCACCCGTCAGCCGGATCTGGAGCTGTGACAACGGTGGCTGGGTCATGTTCGACTGGGACACCTATTTTGCCGCCTGGATGGCAGGACTCGAGAGCAGAGATCTGGCCTACGCCAATGCGATTGCCATCACCGACATGGTGACCGACCGCGGATTCATCCCCTGCATGACCCGCGCCAACGGGTTGAAGACCGAGGATCGCTCGCAACCTCCCGTCGGTGCCATGACCGTAAAGGCGCTTTGCGACATGTTTAAGGAAAACGTCCTGGCCGAAGCCCTTTTTGATACCCTGCTGGGCTGGAATCGGTGGTGGGCCGGAAACCGCGACTGGGACGGATATCTCTGCTGGGGCTCGAACCCTTATGAGCCGAATGTCGGGCACATCCTTGAGACCGTCGTATGCAACACGAAGTTCGCTTCGATGCTCGAATCCGGCCTGGATAACTCCCCCATGTACAAGGAGGTCGGGTACGACAAGGAACGTAACCTCATGGCACTGGCCGATGTCGGTCTCATGTCTTTCTATATCGCTGACTGCAAAGCGTTGGCGGAACTGGCGGGGCGCATTGGCCGATGCGAAGTGGTTGAGGAACTGACCCGCCGCGCCGAGAAATACACACGGAGCCTGCAAACCCTGTGGTGCGACAAAACCGGACTCTTCCTGAATAAACGCATGGATAACGGTGCCTTCGAGCACCGGCTGTCCCCAACCCACTTCTACCCGCTCTTGGCTGGCGTACCCTCCCCGGAGCAGGCCGGGCGGATGATTAACGAGCACTTCTTCAATCCCGACGAATTCTGGGGCGAATGGATACTGCCGTCCATTGCCCGCAACGACCCGATGTATCCGGAACAGAACTACTGGCGCGGACGCATCTGGGCACCTCAGAACTTCCTGGTCTACCTCGGCCTGCGTAACTACGACCTGCCCGAGGCACGCAAGGCGCTCGTTGAAAAATCGGAAGCCTTGTTGCTGAAGGAATGGCGCGAGTTTGGCCACGTGCACGAGAACTACAACGGCGACACGGGTGCCGGCTGCGGAGCCGAAAAGGACAACAGCGATCCGTTCTATCACTGGGGCGGGCTGCTGGCCCTCATTTCAATTATGGATGATGAACCCCAGTGATTTCAAGAAGGCTATTTCTTCCTGCTGTACCTGCCGTTTTTGCTCAGCGGTTCTCTTGCCATGTTCCGCCCCTTTTAATACAATCAGTTCACAGCGGCTGCCCAGATTCTCCAGCTTCTCCTTGAGCGCTTTCGCTACCTCAACCCGGAGGTATTTGGCTTCAGCGTCACCCACGGAAACAAGCGTGGGGGGCATACTCTCACGGATGTTGTGAAAGGGCGAGAATTCCTTCCAGTTTTCCCGCACCTCCGGCTTGTATTGCCCGTACCCACCAGGGCCGTTATCCAGAACGGGGGAAGTCAGGATCAACGCATTCGGCCTACAGCTCACCGCTGTATCCTCACCCTCTTCATCAAAGGCAGTCAGTGTGGCGCAGGCTGCCGCAAGATGCCCTCCCGCTGAACTCCCCTGGGCTGCAATTCGATCAGGATCAATCCCCAGCTCACCGGCATGAAACCGGATCCAGCGCATGGCGGATTTCGCATCGCGGACAGAATCCAGCGCCGTGCCGCCGTGCAGGTCGCGAACGCGATATTCAACGGCGATAGCCACCATCCCCATATCTGACCACAACTTGCCGGTTTTGTAGTAACTGGCGGGCGTACCGTTATTCCATCCCCCGCCATGAATCATCACCATGCACGGGGGGGTCTCCTCGCCGGGTTTCGCAGGACTGAAAACATGAAGTTTCAGATCGAATTTACCCTTTTCAGTTGTTACCGTCTTGTACGTGATTGTTTTATCTGGCGGGATATTGTCACTTTTCCCCTCTTCAGCCAAAAGCATCGAGCCGCACAGCAGGCTGAAAGCACCTATCATGATTGATTTCATAACGGACCATTCTCCTTCTTCATGTTTTAACCTCAGTACTCCAGCCCCAGCATCCAGAGTGGAAGAACATTATCAGATGGGAGATCGATATTATCCCGGACAACAAGATCGGCATCCTTCCGTCCCTTCTTTCTGCCCCCGACCTCGACCTTCCAGTTGTCGATCATGAAGTCATATTCTGCTTCTTTCCCCGCCGCCCAGACTTTGTGTCCTGACTCCATGCAAGCGGCTGCCACATAGGCCTCGCGGCTCGTGCCCCTGTTTCCACCCAGGAACTCGTAAACCGACGGTTCGTGCAAGAGCATCTTGGCTCCGACTGAATGCACCTTGGTGTCGTTCCGTTTGCGGATGATCCGGATCAGGTGCGCACGTTCCATGGCGTCAAGCAACTGGTAGAGCTTGTCCTTGCTCAACCCCCACTCGGCACAAAGTGAGTTTACCTGCACAACGGGAATCGTGGCCGTGCTCAGGTAACCGATGACCGCATGCATGAGGCGCAAGTGATTCTCCGTTATCTGAGGGACCAGGAACGGGATGTCTGCCTCCATGGTTTTGGCAATCGTGGCCATAACCTTCTCCATGTAGGTGGCAGGGGATTCGAGAAAGAACGGACGAAAGCCGCCCTTCATGTAGTCATTGAAATAGCGCATCACATTGACGTCTTTACAGAGCTTCCTGACGATCCGGATGTCGTAGTCAAAAGGATCGATCAGCGGGATCTCACGATCGATACTGAGAATAAGATATTCCCGGAAAGATAGCAGCGGTATGGGGTATACGGGAAAACGGCGAGACAGATCCGCCATACCTTTCCTCAGCACGATGGCGTTCGAATCGCTTGCGCGTATGATTTTGTTCGGGAATGAGTCGTATGCGGCTTTCAGGTGGCGTGACCAGTCCGACGCGTAATGGACTTCATCGACCAATGCACCCTCGTAGCCGCGCAGGAAAATGGCCTCAAGCAGGTCGTGGAGGGGAAAAGACGCGAGCAGGGGATGGTCGGCAGAGAGGTAGAGCATGTGTCCAGCCTCAGCCTGCGACAGAAGCCACGTGGTTTTGCCTGTGCCCCGTGGCCCAATGAGCAGAGCCGCACGATCAGCGATCTGCAGCCGTTTCAGCCAGTCGCGCCGCTTATCCGGTAAATGAGCCAGCAACCGTGCCTGGGTCTGCGCAAGATTGTCAATGATGCCTTCAATAATGGCCATGCTGCCCTCCATAATCAGATATCGGTTCTACCAAAGAACCGATATCGAGTCAATCGGTTCTTTTACAATACCGATTTTTGCAGGCATAACCGGCCCGCCGGCTCGCCGTTACTAAAACCGCAAAGGGCTCCTACAGAAACAGGATATCCACATCACATGAACTTTTCCTGCTGCAACTCGACATGGGCCGCCTTTAGATCCGTCACCTCGGCGGAAAGCCGGGCAACCGTTTCCTTGAGCTGTTGCAGACTCAATGACTCCGCGCTCACGGCGGCCTCCTGCCGCCTCACTTCCGGCGCTTCAAGGAAGGCAAGACCATGCGTCGGCATCGACTCGAATCGAATTTCGGCAGCCAGCGGTTTACAAACGCCCGCCTGCGCGGATTCCGCACGGACGGTGATGATGCCGGGTTCTATGCCGGCACGGACAAGAACCACCGCCTCGCCCCAGCACAGTGGCTGCGGATTGATCGTGTAAAGGCCGTCCCCGACAATGGCAGCCGGACCTTCAACGGAAAACCGGATCGTGTCCTCCGTCAGCCGGACCACCTCACCACGCTTGTCAACAATGCGCGCGACCACAGGCACGAAGTCCCCGCCGTCGGCCCGAAGCGGAATGTTCTGCAAACCAACCTCAAGTTGCAGCCGCTCACGTCGATCCCAGGCCTGCCGCGTACAGGTCGCCACAGCGGCTCCATTAATAATACCCTCCGCCACCAGGGTTTGCGGTTTATGCCCGTGCCTGTAGAAGCGGAAGGCTTTCTCAAAGACGACCGGATGATGAGGCATGTGACTGCCATCAGGTGTGGTCGACTGGCACCCGACGACCCGTCCATCAACCGTCAGTCGTACCTGATCGCAGTTCGAAAAAACGGTCACATCCGGTTCGGACATTGGATGTACCAGATGCGCGATATGGACGAACGGTCCGGATTCCACGAACGGGATCCGGCAGATCGGAGGCACCTGACTGCGGAACATCTGGTAACTGAACTTCGGTTGACGGGCGGCGTCCACAATGCCGCCCCAGAATGGATCGGCATGATAGCCGCGTTGATGGTCGGTTCCGTGCCACAGCGTCCCGCCAACGTGCTGGGCTGGTGCCGCGCACAAGCTCTCATACGTGCTGCCAAAAACATAATCCGGATCGGCGTAATGATCGGCCTGAATCAACTGCGCGCGTTCTCCCCAACCTTTCTGCACACGGCTCGGGGACGACTGTGCCCGCCAGTCAGCGGGACAATCGCCCCATTCCCGTGTGAACACACACCGATGTTCCACCTCATAATCAATGTCTATGTGCTCCCCCGGCTGTGCCGGCTTGGCATAGACATCGTCGCACGAGTGAATATGCGCATAAACCACATCAAAATGTTCCTGACCGGCCGCCATTCTGTCACAGGCGGTGAAGCAGCCTGCATAGGGATATTCCTCGTGCGCGATCTCGTGGACACGCTGCGCAAAGTGGCCCGGATAATTCGTCTCATTGAGGATCGGCTCCCACATCAGGATGCAGGGGC